>JAACJQ010000323.1 GCA_016879935.1 Archangiaceae bacterium
CACCTTCGCGACGAAGAACTTGAGGCCCTGCTGCACGTACGGGCGGAACAGCGGCTCGGCGCCTTCGGGAATCTTGTACTTGTTCTGTTTGAGCCACACCTCGAGCGCGAGCGCGTCTTTGGCCGAGAGAATGACGACGTCGTATTCGCCGACCTCGAAGCGCGCCTCGACTTTCACGAGCGGAGCGGCACCACCCTTCGGCATCTCGGACGGCATGGGCATCGCGCCCGACTCGTAGACGCGCAGGTCCTTCATGGGTGGCTCGACGTAACAGGGGTCCTGCTCCCAGTACTCGACGAGGCGCGGCGCCGAGAGCGTGTCGACGCGATTGAAGACGTCGCGCGGCAGCGTCTTCACCTGCTCCTTCTTGAGCACCACCGGCACCGGAATCACCATGGCGAAGTCTTCTGCCGGGCCCTGGTAGTTGTTCTGCATCGACAACACGGTGCGGGTGCCTTCACGCATGAGCACGACCTGCGTGGCGTTGTTGAACAGCTCGGCGCCACCACCCGCGACGTAGAAGCCGCAGAAGGCGTGAGCGGCGATGGGCGCGAAACACAGCGCTGCAGCGAGGAGACGTTTCATCGTGTGACCCCCGTGGGAAAGAGGGCCGCACCACACCACGTCAGTCACCGGTCTTCACGAAGCAATAGAAGCCGCCGTAGCCACCCGCTCCGCCCACCGTCGACGAGCCCATGCCGGTGCCTTCGGTGATGGTGATGCCCGCTTTGCAGCCCGGCACCTGGTGCGCCGACATCCAATGCGCGGAGTCGTTGTTGGTTCCACCCGCGCGCGGAAACGCGTGGCCTGCCATCGGGCGCTCACTCACGGTCGTGCTCGTCCAGTCGGAGCAGGTGCCACCGCTCGCCAGCTTTCCGGTCGTGTCCGTTCCCGTGAGCATGTCGTGGTTGTCGACCTGCAGGCCGTCGGGCGCGTGGTTCGGAACGCCGTCTTCATTGGGCAGGTCTTTGATGATGGCGGCGTCGGCGCTGGCGGGGCGCTGCGCAAGCAGGTCGCTCTTGCTGGAGGCGACGAGCCGGCCCACGCGGTCGTACCAGGGCCCGGTGCCGACGCGGTCGATGGCGTTGACCTGGGCTCCGGTGCCGTCGCTGCTCGCGCTCAAGAACGCGCGCCACGGCTTCGAGCCCGCTCCGGCGAGGCTGCGCTCGGCGATGGTGGCGCACAGCTTGTCGGCGCCGCGAAGACCGGCGCCAGCCCCTGTCTCTCCGAAGCGCAGGTCGCCGCCGAAGCCGTCGCTGCTGCCCGAGAGCTCACGCAGGGCCGAGAGGCTGGTGACGAAGAAGCTGAAGTCTGACTCGGTGCCGAGGGCCGACGCGGTGTTGCCCACCGAGGCACCACAGCCAACGGCAAAGAACGAAACGACGGCCACCATGCGCGGAGAGACCATGTGACCTCCAGGGAGCCCCCACGGCTCCTCGTCTGGTCTGTGTCACGCACGTCGCAGAATCGATCACCGCGGCCTCGCGACGAGCGAGCACGACTCTGACCTCCAGGGCGGTGGTTGAAGTGGTGCTCGCCGCGCGGTGGTCGGCCCGGCCGTGCCGAGCGGCATGGGGAAGCATCGCCACACGCACATCGGCGCTCGAGTCAACGGGCTCCAGGTGTCGCTCACCGCCCGCGGGCGAGCGAGTCGACGCGCTTGACCAGCGTTGGCAGGCGATGCGCCCCGTGCAGCGACGTCACCAACTGGAGCGCCAGCGCTTCGTCGACGCCGATGCAGGTGAGGAAGAGTGGCTTCGCCGAGCCGGGACGCATCACGGGCAGCGCCATCTCGCTGCCTTTGTAGGCAGTCTTCGCGAGGCCGATGACGGGCGTGCGGCGTTCGAGCGCGTCGTACAGGCGTGCGCCAAGACCGGGCGTGCGCTGCGTGTCGAGCCAGACGTAGCCATCGATGACGACGAACTGGAGCGGCGGCGCGCGACGCAGCACCTCGACCAGACACGGCAGCTCGCGTTTGTAGAAGGCACCTGGCTCGTACGGCGCGATGGGCGAGATGACGGTCGTCCACTCCGAGCTGGGCGTCTCTGCGCTCCACTGCCCGGCGATGACGCACGCGGCGGTCGCGTCGGTGTCGCGGTACTGCACGTCGGTGAAGGCGATCATGCTCGCGTCGACGAGCGTCGCACGAGTGGGCTGACGGTCACCTCACCACTTGCCGCGGCCACGCATGAGGGTGATCTCCCAGGCGTACAGCGCGCCGTCGTGGTCTTCGTCGAGGTAGTCGAAGCGCGAGTCGAGGTGGCCGAACTCGGCCTTCGAGAGCGCTCCGTCGGCGTTCTGGTCGCAGCGCCGCAGCTCGCGAATCGAGTCGGCTTCGAAGGCGAGGAACTCACGCTCGGTCAACGCGCCGTCGGCGTCGGTGTCCATCGCGCGAAAGAGCCGGCCGCTGCCGCGGAAGTCGGGCTTGAGAATCGGGTACGTGCCGTCGGCCGAGCGGTTGCCCGCGAACTGGTGGGCGCGTTCGAGCAGCTCGGCGGCGCGCGCCTGTTCGTCGGGCTCGACGCGGTGGTCTCCGTCGAGGTCGAAGACGAGGTCGGTGGGCGCTGGTGGAAGCCATGCCTGCTGTTGTTGCGTGAGCGCGACGGCCAATTGGCGCGGGTCGGGCGCTCGCTCCCCGACTGCTGTCTTGACGGGTTCGGGCGCGGGGGAAACGGCGGGCACCTCAGGCGGCGCAGCCGCACGCTCGAGGGCACCCGACCGCACGGACTCGACGCGCTCCGAGGGCGCGGGCGCGAACACGGGCTGCACGGCCACAGGTGTCGCCGTCGTGTCGTCGACGAGGAGCCACGTGATGATCAACACGGCCATCAGCGCCCCGAGCATCGCCAGTCGCTTCGTCATGCCGACGAAATAGCACCGCCGAAGAGCGCTTCGCCCTCGGGTTTGTCCGAGTCGGCGAGCATCGGCATAGCGACCGGTCATGCGACTTCAGGTGATGGCGGTGGCGGCGTTCGCGTTCGCGTGTGGCTCGGCGCAGATGAGCTCGAGCGATGCAGGCACTCTCGCCGGCGCTTCGGCTGGTGGCACGAGCGGTGGCGGCTTCACGGCGGGCGGCGCTGCGGCTGGCGGAATGGCCGCAGGCGGCTCGGCAGGCGGAACGAACGGTGGCGGAGCTGCTGGCGGGTCGACCGCCCAGAACGACGCGGGCGTGCGGGTCTGCGAACCAGCGCGACCGACGACGAGCTGCGACGACGAAGGCGGCCCCTTGAGCGGAGTCTCGGGTTCGAAGGGCACCTGCATCGCCGGCGGCGCTGCGTGTCAGTGCACGCCGCCGTTCGAGGCGAATCCCGTCACGGGGCGATGCCGCGCGGCGGCCGAGCGACAGCCCGTCTGCAATCGCTACGACGGCATTCAGTGCATGGCCGTGCTCGCCGATGGAGGCACCCGGCCGGCGACTGGCACCTGCGGCACGATGACGATTCCCGCAGGGTGTGGCTGCGTCTACGACCTGGGCTCAGCCAGCTACCGCGCCGCGTGCGCCCGCACCTGCACGCCGACGATTCCCGGAGACACCGACTGCTTCACGCTGACCTGCGGCACCATCGCCTGTCTCGACAACACGCGGTGCCGGGCAGCGAACACCTGTCGCTAGAAGTTCAGGGTCGGCTCGTCACGTCGAACCTTCGCGAGACGCCGAGCCCCACCATCGCCGGGTAGCGCAGCTGGCTGTCAGCCGCGTCGGTGAAGAAGTGCTGAAACACCGGCACGCGCACGGTGAGCAGCAACACGACGTCGCCGAGCTGCCACTGCACCATTCCACCGGCCAGCACGTCGCTGCGACCCACGTTGCCGTCCTGCTCCACCACGCCGTCCCACCGCTCGGGCAGCTCCGTCGCGCTGTCGACCGACACACCGAGCACGAGCCCATCGACGACACGCACGGTCACGCCGGCGCTCCCGAGGAAGCGCGAGCCTGCCTGGTAGCCGTACAGGTTCTGGTCGAGCGAGAGCTGCGCGAGCCCGGTGAGCCGCGCCGTCACCCGCTCCCACGCGTACGAGCCTTCGAAGCCGAGCAGCGGGTTCACCAGTCCGCTCCCGAATTGAACGTGTTGATGCACGAGGCCGGCGCGCCCGAGGGCGAAGGGGTTCGGCTCGGTTCGGCCGACCGGGACGGTGAGACCGGCGTTGACGCTGCCGCTCCACGCGCCCGTCTGGCCCCGCGCGCGCAGCTGCAGCCACGGGTCGGCGAGGCCGACGAGGGTCTCGTTGCGGTGGTGAATGTCGGCCGACTCAGGCTCGAAGGCCGAGCCGTCGAGCCGGCGGAAGGTGATGGTGGTCGCGCTGACGCGGAGCGGGAGCTGCAGCTCGACCGAGAGCCAGTCTCGCATCGCCAGCTCGGCCAGCAGGCGCAGCTCGCCGATCCAGAACTGCTGGTCGTGCACCTGTGCCGGCTCGGCGCGCGTCGCGCAGACGGGTCCAATCTCGGGGCACTCCACGGTGTGCGTGACGTTCACCGAAGTGCCCATCACGCGCGCGCCGAGGAGCAGCGAGCCTTCCTTCATCGTCGTCGGCTGAGATCCCCCGACCGGGAGATTGGGGTTGCTTCAACCCGCTCAAGCGTCTGCGAGCGAGGGGATGAAGCCGAGCACGACGGCGAGGAGCCACCACTTCATCGGCTGGCCTCGGCGAGCGCGGCGTCGAGCGCAGCGAGATCGAACCCGCTCACCCGTTTCACCTCACGCCCGTCACGCGCGTACACGACGAGGAACGGGAGCGTCGGCACGTCGCGCAGGTGCTCCTTCGCCAACGCGGTCTCCCACGACACGACGTTCAGCTTCCGCACCGCGAGGTCGTTGCGTGCATTCGAGAGCGTGAACAGGTGCCGGTCGACCTTGCGACAAGGCGCGCACCAGTCGGCGTAGAAGTCGACGACCGTGACCTTGCCGGTGACGTGCAGCGCCGGCAGTGGACCGACCGCAGCGCCATCGTTCGTGAGCCAGCGCACGTCGGCCGTCGACGTGAGCGCAGGCAGCGGGTCGAAGGTGAGGTCGGGGTGACAGATGAGACACTGCGACTCGGGCACCGAGTGCTCTCCGCACCAGTCACCCGCGCGCTTGAAGTCGGCTGCCAGCTCGGGGTGGTCGAGCACGCATGACGCAGCCGGCACTCGATGGGCACAGAGCACGCCGTCTTCGGCAGCCCGGAGCGTGCGGTCGCTCCACGTGCCGTGCGCCGGCGCGGTCGCACAGGTGGAGCCGAGCAGGAGAAGAAGAATGACCCGCATCGGCGTCGATGTAGCACGACCTGTGTTCCTTCTCGGGCGCCCTGCAGCCAGAGGACAGGAGTGACGTTCAGGCCGTCATCGATGAGTGGGTGAGCGCGCTCACGAAGGGAGCTCCTCCTCGACGACGGCAGCCGGCATCGAGCCTTCGGGCACGCCGTCGACGTAGCGCACGAGGTGGCCCATCACGGCCGGCACTCGCGGACCCGCCGTCACGACACCGGTGAGGTTGAGCGGGTCGGCCGCCGAGAGCGTGATGACTTCGCCATTCTTCGGAAGCCGCCTCGTCGAGCGCGCCAGGTCGACCGCTTCGGGCAACGCGAACTGCTCACCCGCGAAGCCGTGAAGGAACCGGCCACCTCGCAGCTCTCCTCGCGTCTCGAGGCGGCGGTACACCTGCAGCAGCTCACGCCACGGCGGACACAGCGGCTCGCGCACGACGAGATCGCGAAACACGATGCCCCAGCGCTTGAGGAACAACGTCGCCAGGCGCTCGGTGACCTCTTCAGGCTCGGGCCGCTCGAGTGGAGCCAGCAACGTCCACCGCCCCGGCCCGCCCCGCTGCTGAGCGCGCTGCAATCGCTTCAATTTGGGTGATTGCAACACACGCAAATTCTGAACGGCGTCGGCACTGATGAGCCCACGCGCGAGCAATTCCCACAGCGCGTCTTCCACTTCGTTCGGCAGCCGGCGGGTGCCGGCATTCAGCTCGGCGAAGAACGACGCGCCACGCCGCTCGAGCACCGCGAGCACATCACGCGCGGCCTGCGAGAGGTCGTCTGGCCACGGCTTCGGACCATCGGCGAGCCGCGCATCTTCCGGCCGGGCCGCGCTCAAGAGCCAGTCGAGGTCCTGCCGCTGCACGAAGGTGAGCGACGCCACGCGCGTGAGGCCCGGCCGCTTCGTCGCCGCGACCAGCTCGTTCCCTTCCATGCCCGAGAGGTCTCCACGTCGCGGCCCGACCAGCTTCGGCTCGCGCAACGTGAGCCGGCCCCACGCGACCTCGCCACCGAAGCACGCGTGGTCGAGCCACTCGCCGATGTACTGCTTCATACGTGACGGGAAGATGTCGCGCTCCCACGCCGCGGCGGGCAGCTCGAGGCCCTGCAGTCGAGCCACCACCGTCGCGAGCCCACGAGGCCCTCTCGCCGTCGCGTGCGGGCCCACCTGCTGCCAGCGGAAGAGGAACCGCATGAAGTCCTGCTGCGAGAGCGGCTCGATGTCGCGACGCAGCCGGCCCACCGTGAGGCGGTGAATGCGCTGGAGCAACCGGCGATCGCACCACTCGACCTCGGCTTCCGGCGCGCGGTTCGGCCTGAACGTTCCGCGCAGCACCTGCCCCTGCGCTTCGATTCGCGTGAGCGAGCCTTCGACGTCGTAGCGGCCCAGCGCGAGTCGCTCCATCACCTCGGTCGGCGTCGCTGGGCCGAGCACCTCCATCCACCCGCGCACGACCTGCCTCGCTGCGTCTTCACGTTCGACCGGCAGGTCTCCCGGCAGCGGAGCGAGCGGCAACACGACGTCGGGGAAGATCGCCTGCACCAGCGGAACGCGCTCGGCCGCGAAGACGAAGCGACGACCGTTCACCTCGAAGGAACCCGCGCGACGCTCGCCTGCCAATCGGAGCAACGACGCCTCGAGCATCTCGTTCCACGGCACCACGTCGGCTGCGTCGACCGGCAGCACACCCAATTGCAGCAACGCATCGTGCAATTCTTCCGCGTCACGAATGACAGGCTTTGCGTCTTCACGAACCTGATCGATGGCCGACTGGTCGAGCGCTCCGAACGCGGCCTCGTCGGTCGACGGCAACGAACGACGCACCGAGACCGCGCGAGCACGACGCTCCTCCAGCGGCGCCTCATCGAGGAACGTCCACGGCGCGGAGTTCAGCATCTGATGCGACAACACACTCGGCTCGGGCAGATCGACGGCCACGCGCGTGATGCGACCTTCGCGCATGTCTTTGAGCACGCGCACGAGCCCATCGATGTCCATGAAGTCGCGCAGACAGTCCTTCATCGTCTCGCTGACGAGGGGATGGTCGGGCGGGTCGATCTCTTTGCCGCCGTGGTTGTCCTGACAGCCGACCTGCTCGGGGAACACGGCCGCGATGAGGTCTTCGGCGCGCGCGCGTTGAATCGGCGGAGGCACCCGCTTTCCATTGCGCAGCCTCGACAACGTGAGCGCCCGGCCCGCCGCCCAGCGAAAGCGCGTTCCGA
>JAACJQ010000324.1 GCA_016879935.1 Archangiaceae bacterium
GGTCACCGGACTCACCCCGCCGTCACGGTCGTTGCCCCCGCCAGCCGAGGAGTCCCACGCATGATGTCGCTCGAAGGTTTCGGATTCGATCCCCCCGCCGGTTTCCGCACCGAAGAGGTCACCATCGGGCTCCGCATGGGCTTGCCCGGCAGCGGCCCGCAGCCCAGCCTGATGGTTCAGAGCAAAGCAGCGCGCCAGGGCGTGACGCTCGAGACGCTCGTCTCGGAGACGATGACCGAGCTCGCGCAGACCGTCGCCAACATCAAGAACCTCACCAACGGCGCCATGACGTTCGCCGACGGCGGCAAGGGCGCGGTGCTGGCCTACAACTTCCCCACACACGTCGGCGACATGCGGCAGTACTTCGTCATGCGCATCGAGGGCGGGCGGCAGTGCAACATCACGCTCACGCTCCCGCAGGCCGCGCTCACCGACTCGAACGCCGCGTCCTTCATGAAGGCCATCGCTTCTCTCAAAGCCGTCTGACCCGGAGCTCACACCATGTCGAACACGATTGGCCCCAAGGCCCCGACGATCGCAACGCCCCGCACGCCGAACGAGACGCGCACCACCACGCCGGCGGCAGCCACACCGACCGCCTCCACCCCAGCGGGTTGGCAGGCGAGCGGCGCCACCCGAAAGCCGAGCGTCGCTGCGCAGGCGATCGCTCCCGGCTCGGGCAAGACCGAAGTGATGTGTCCCGTGCTGCGCGCGCTGGTGAACGAGGGCCGCGTGCAGATGGCACCCGATGGCTCGGTGAACCTCGACGAGCTGAACAAGGCCGTGAAGGAGCTCGGCGGTTCGAACGCGCTCGGCGCCGCCACGTGGGGCATCGGCACCATCGGCAACAAGCCGACGGACATTCTCCACAACCTCACGCACCGCGAGATGAACGTCGTCAACCTGCCCGAGGGCATCGTCCCCCACCCCGCTGACACGCAGATCTTGAGGAACGGCCAATTCGACCAGGCGAAGTTCGACGCGCTGGTCTCGCACGCCGAGAACGGCGTGATGACGACCGACTCCTTCGCTGCAGCGATCAGCGACAACTACCGGCGCGATCTGAAGGCCGGCTCGGGCGTCGTCGACTCGTCGGTGCGCGGGCTCAACTTCGCGCAGCTGGAGTTCGCCGGGCTCTTGTCGGTGTTCGGCAAGAAGGACCCCGCGACCGGCAAGACCGGCATCAAGGTCGAAGATCTGCGCACGCTCTATCAGCAGGGCACCATTCCGCCCGGCATGCAGAACCAGAAGTCGGGAGTCGTCGAGGCGATGGCGCTGCAGGCGTCGCTGAAGCTGAAGTCAGACGCCAACATCGCGCGACACGCGATGGGCTCGGTGTTCACGGCGACAGGCCTCGCGAGCACGGGAGCTCGGCTGGCCGGTGGCGGCCCCGCGGAATCGGAGCGCACGGCCGGTCAGCTCGCAGCGATGAGCGCAGGAAAAGCCGCGGCCTGTCCGCACATGGGCGGCGCGAAGAAGATGCCGACGGCTCCGGCTGACGTGGTGAACGCGCACACGCCTGCGGGCATGGCGCGCTGATCAGAGCACGACGTCGGCGACGAGCCAGCGCGCCTCGTCGCGAAGCACCACGTGACGAAAGCCGGGCACGAGGCGAACGCTCCGGCGATCGCCTTGAGCCAGGGGAGCGCTGAGCCGGCCCGTCTCGACGTCGACGAACACCAGCGCGTCGAAGCGGTTCCACGCCAGAAATCTCGGGCTCGCGACGCTGAAGTGCTCTGGCTTGACGACCTCGAGTTCGGCTGGTGTCAGCGCGACCCGAACGCCGCTGCGCAGCACCAGGTGCTCATCCTCGAGCGTCACCTCGTGCCGCGGCGCGGTGGGCTCCGTCGACGTGAGCGCCCCCGTCTCGAAATCGAGCAGGACCCACTTCGTGGCGCGACGCTCGATGCCCTCGAAGACGCTGAGCACGACACCGCGAGGGCGCCACTCGACCACGTGAAACGAGCGCTCACCGTCGAGCGCGTTGAAGGTGGCTCCGCGCTGACGATCGACCAGCACGATCTCGGAGTAGCGGCCCCGACGCGAGGTGGCGTCGTGCCATCGAGCGAAGGCCAGCCACCTGCGATCAGGAGAGATGCTGGCGCCAGCTCGACAGCCGGGCGGCGGCTCGATCAGCGTCAACTCCTCCTCTTCGAGCAGCCAGAACGCATCGACCTCTTCGCTCGCGACGGTCAGCTGCCAGCACCTGGCCGCCTCCGACCAGCGGGCGCTCAGCGCACCGTCGAAGTGTGCGAGCTCACGCGTCGAGCCAGCCGTCAGGTCGAGTGACAGCAACCGGCCGCCAAGCGTGAACACGGCCTCGTTCTCGAAGAGCTGATTCAGCACCAGCCGGCCGTGGAGCTTCACGGGCCGTTCGTTTTCGAACCTCGGGCCGCTCGAGAACCGTGGATCCGACGCGAGCGATGGCTCACCGTCACGAAGCATGCGCGCGAGCGACCGGAGCAGCGGCTCCGCGTACTCGGCGTCTTTCTCGAGGAACTCGGCGGTGCCCTGGCCGAGATCGAAGTTGAAATACACCTCGCTCTCCTGCCCATCGACGCGCAGGAACCACTTCGTCAGCACCAGCCCGCCTTCACGACCCAGCGAGGTGAAGTCGACGTACACTGACGAGAGGGCCACCTGCGGCCCGGTGGAGGGCGCATCGACCTCGAGCGCCTGCGCGAGTGACGAAATGAGCGCCTGGCCCGCGCACCGATCGTGCGGCGTCAGCCGGAGCGTGCCGAACTCCGGCGCACCTGCCGGCATCACGACCGTGAAGACGCGCGCCCCACCGTGATGCACCTCGAAGGTGCGCGCATCGACGACGACGAGCTCGAGGCCGAGCCGGTGATCGTCGGCGCTCACTCAGGGAATGGTGACGTACACGCTGCGGCCACCTTCCTGCTCACCGGCCTGGCCGAAGCCCTCGGTGAAGGCGCCCGAGAAGCTGATCTGCGAGTCGGCCGAGAACGAGCTCACCGTCGGGCGAATGCCACCGCCACGGGGATCCCACGCTCGGGTGTCGCTCAGCTTCCGCGCCGGCTTCTTGAACCAGCCGCGCACCGTACCGGCAGGCGTCGGCTCGTCGAAGTCGAAGGGCACCGCCCAGAACTTGAAGTCGTTGCCGCTGCCTCCGCCCAGGCGCGCACCCACCAGCATCGACAGCCAGATCTTCCCGTTCGGCAGCGCGGCGAAGGTCGGTGAGAACGCGTCGACCTGCTTGCCCTGGAACTCGGTGAACGGGAACAGCACCTTCGTCTGGTTGTCGACGTCGAGCGTGAAGACCGAGAGATCCGAGCCGGTCACCCAGCGGCGCTGCTGCGCGTTCCACAGCGAGACCTGCACCGTCGAGAGGGCCTCGTTGCCGGGCAGCAGGCTGACGTAGGCGCCGATCGCGCGCTTCGTCTTCGGGTCGATGGCCACCGTCGCGTAGTCCTGCGGGAGCGGGCTGCCGAACGGCGGAACCCCCGTGTACGTGAGCGCCTGCGGCTGGCCGAAGGTGCCCACCATGCCGTCGCGGTACACGCCGTAGGTCTCGGTGTCGCTCAGGCCGCTCGAGAGCGAGCGCGTCGCCGTGAAGACGATGTGCACCTGGCTGTCCGAGGGCAGCGTGGCGATGCTGGGCCGAATCGGGGCGAACACGTTGCCCGCATCGGGCGCCGCCGAGACGAAGGCCACCTGGCCCGCGTCTTCGACGTCGAGGCCCGAGGTCACGTTGCGGGTGACGAGCTTGTCGTCCTCCACCGTCACCATGATGGCTCCGCCCTGACGCCACGCCGCGATGTCGCAGTCGCTGATCACCATGCCGAGCCCGCCGTCGTCGAGGGGAGGCGGCTCGATGGTCGTCGCCGTGTCGCCCCAGGTGCGGCCCTCGTCGAGGCTGCGGCGCACGCGCACGCCACGGCCGACGATGTAACAGGCGTAGAGCGTCTTGCTCTCGTGGTTGTAGGCGACGCGAACGCGGCTCCCGACCGTGTCGATCGGCGAGGCCGTCACGCTGTCGTCGATGAAGTCACGGCCGCGGCGGTAGCTGCTGTGCCCGACGAGCAGGCCGTCCTGCTCCAGCGCGACGAAGGTGCGCGCGGAGTCGATGGCGACGACGTCGGGGCGCTTGCCGGCGAAACCGCCGAGGTACACCTGCGCGCCCGGCGTCGGAGCACGGGTCATCGCGATGAAGTCGTTCGAGATGAACGGCAGCGGCGTCGACAGCATCATCATGTTGCCCGAGCCGGCGTCGAACACCTGGCCTGCGTCGAAGGCCGTGCGGTTGCACGTGCCGTTGGGGAAGCACTGGTACGCGTTCGGGCAGGTGAGCGGGCCGCCGGGCTGGCACGTCTGCACCTTGCACTGGCCGAGATCGCAGACGCGATCGGTCGCGCAGTCGAGCGGGCCCATGCACATCGCGCCCGCGTCGGAGGCCCCTGCACCGGCGTCGGGAGTGCCGAAGGCGGGCTTGGTGTCGACCGCTTCGCCGATCATGAACCAGCGCCGGTAGTAGGCGCCCGCGTCGACCTCGAGAATGAAGTCGCGGCGCGAGGTCATGGAGTTGAAGAAGGGCTCGTCGCGCACGCCCGCGTCCGAGGTGCCGATGAAGGCCCAGCGGGTGACGCTGTTGCTGCCCTGCAGCGTCGTCCACGCGAAGGCGAAAGAGGTCTCGTCGGCGACGACCACGAGATCGAGCGCGTTACCGCCGTCGTTGATCGGCATCGGGCCGGCGTCCGGAACTCCGGCGTCGAAGATGCCGCTCGGGTCGGGCAACACGCCCGCGTACGCGTCCCTGCAGGCCTGCGACACGCCCGAGAGGCGCATCACACAGCCCGTGCGCGCGCCCACCCAGGCCTCCTTCGAAGCCTCGACGCAGACGGGCAGCTTCTCGGCGCAGGTGAGCACGTCGAGCAGCAGCGTGCGATCGGCCGGGGAGCACTTGTCGGCGGCGGCGACGCAGGTCGAGCGCTCACCGAAGAGATTGCCCGGCGGAATGCGCGTGCAGTCGCCAACCTTGGCGGTCTGATCGACCTGCGCGTTCTTGTCGCAGACCTGAGCCGATGACGTGGGGGCCGGGCCGCAAGCCGAAGCCAGCACCACCAGCGCTGCCGCAAGGAACCACCGAGAGAACGTCGTCATGTCTTCCCTGTTCGTTTGAGAGGAAACGCCCAACGCCAATACTCAAGGCGGTGGGCGCTGGCCACTGCTGCGAACGGCGGGAGCCTCGACGATCACCAGAGCTTGCGGGTCTCGCGCATGACGTCGCGCCAGCGAACCGTGGCCACCGCGCGGGCCAGCCGGTGCACCTGAGGCCCCTGCTCGAGCTTCATCTGCTGCGTGACCAGGCGCGCGAGCACGTAGGCGGCGGCGATCAACAACCCGCCGGGAACGAGCACCATCACCACCACGCTGAGCACCTTGGAGACCGCAACCATGACCGTGACACCCCGTCGTCGATGTTCAGGTGCAACTGCAGGTGACGTGCCCCGGACCTCAGAAGCCGAGAGCGCTGATTTCACTGTGCTTTCCATCGCTCCGACCTCCTTCATGGTGGGGCTTTCCTGAGGCCCCGGGGCGCGCTCGCCACGGCAGCCGTGTCATGCCGACGGCGCTCTTCGTGAGGCCTGATGAGCGGCGCCTCGCGCATGAGGTCGAGACGGCGCGCGCGGTATCCACTGACGGAGGGTTCCGATGTGGCTACAAGCAGCGCGATGCCGAGCCCGTTCCAGTCCGTCGATGACGCCTCCGCCCGCCTCGAACACGTTGGCTACCTGCCGTCGAAGGCCATCTCGACCGTCGCGTTCCTGATGGATCGGCTCGAGAAGCCGGTGCTGATCGAAGGGCCAGCGGGCGTGGGAAAGACCGAGTTCGCGCGCGCTCTCTCGCAGGCGCTGGGCCGAGAGCTGGTGCGGCTCCAGTGCTACGAGGGGCTCGACGAAGCCAAGGCGCTCTACGAGTGGGAGTACGCCAAGCAGCTGCTCTACACCCAGCTGCTCAAGGACAAGATCGGCGAGCTGATGACGGGCGCGAAATCGCTCGAAGAGGCAGCCGACCGGGTGGCGGCGAGTGACAGCGTGTTCTTCTCGCGGCGCTTCCTGCTGCCCCGCCCGATTCTCAAGTCGCTCACCTCGGAGCAGCCGTGCGTGCTGCTCATCGACGAGATCGACAAAGCCGACCCCGAGTTCGAGGCGTTTCTCCTCGAGGTGCTGGCCGAGAACGCGGTCACCGTTCCCGAGCTGGGCACCATCAGCGCGAAGCACATTCCGCGTGTGGTGCTCACGTCGAACAACGCCCGCGAGCTGTCCGACGCCCTCAAGCGCCGCTGCCTGCACCTAGCCATCGACTTCCCCACGAAGGAGCGCGAGCTGGCGATCGTGCGCCGCCGCCTGCCGGGTATTTCGGAGAAGCTCGCCGGCTCGGTGGTCGACGCCGTCGGCAAGCTGCGTGGGCTCGAGCTGAAGAAGGCGCCGTCGATCTCCGAGACCCTCGACTGGGCGCAGGCCCTGGCGCTGCTCAACGCCGACGTGTTGTCGCCCGACCTGCTCGCCCAGACGCTGAACCTGGTGCTCAAGCACGAGACCGACGTCGACAAGGCGAAGGCGCAGCTGCACTCGCTGACGCAAGGCTGAAAACCCGAGTCCAGCCCCACTGCACGCCAGCCTGCGAGGTGTGCTAGCCAGCGCCGCCATGAACGGACGCGCGTTCCTCGTCGGGCTTGCCATCGGTGTCGTGGCTGCGGTGTCTCCTGCGTGCGGTACGACGACGAAGAAGTGTCTGCGCTCGAACTGCGCGGGCTGTTGTGACGCCAACGACGAGTGCCAGATGGGCACGCAGGGCTTCGCGTGCGGCAGCGACGGGCGAACGTGCGCGACCTGCATGCCGAACCAGGCGTGCACCGCGGGCGTCTGCGTCGGTGGCTCGACGGGCGGCGGCAGCGCGACGGCTGGAGGCAGCGCCGCAGGTGGAAATGCGGCGGGCGGCAACGCCCCGCTCTGCGCGAACTGCAACGGCTGCTGTGACAACGGCGTGTGTCGCGGGGGCAACACCTTCACGGCCTGCGGCATCGGCGGCTCGGCGTGTCAGAACTGCCAGTCGCAGAACAAGGCGTGCAACACGATGGGCCAGTGCATCGCCTTCGCGTGCCCCGGCTGTCTGCTCGACGGTGGCATCTGCTCTCCGGGCAATTCGAACCTGGCGTGCGGCTCCGACGCCGGCGTCTGCCAGACGTGTGGCATCGGCCAGAGCTGCTTCGGCGGAGCGTGCGTGACGGCCACGACGTGCGGCCCCGCGAACTGCGGCGGTTGCTGCGACGGCACGATGTGCGTGCAGACGCCATCGGCCATGAAGTGCGGTTCGGGCGGCAACGTCTGCACGGCGTGTAGCGGAGGTCAGATCTGCATGTCGGGCTCGTGTGTGAGCGGGACCGGCGGCGGCAGCGCGGGCACCGGCGGCGGCAGCTCGGGCACGGGTGGCGGCATTCCCGTCGGCGGTGGGCTCGCCCTGCCCTGCAGCACGCTCACCTGCCCGGAAGGTTGCTGCGACGCCTCGGGCAACTGCAAGCCGGGCGATTCGCGTGGAGAGTGCGGGAGCCTCGGCAACTCGTGCCGCGCGTGCTCCGGCTTCCTGGGCTGCATTCCTAACCCGCTGTCGGGTGGCGGCTTCTGCGGCTGAGCGCGATCAGACACACCGCCGTGCAGTGCGCGACCTCACGCTCGTCGGCATCTTCTGAGTCGGTGAAGTGCCCTTCGGGCTGCTGCTGACGACGCAGCGTCTCGAGGTGCTCGGCCGCGACGTCGCGACCGCCCGCCTGCAGGCAGAAGATCATCTCGGCCGCGGGATCCCACTGCGCGAAGAGCAGGCGCGTCGGCAGTGAGCGCTCGAGTTCGTCGAGCGCCTCTTTCGCCAGCTCGGGGTCGAGCGGGTCACGCAGGTAACAGGTCCACAAGAGCACCTGGTGCGTACGCCAATAGCTGCGCTCTCCAGCCGTGAGGGTCGAGGCATCGGGCACCTCGACGTCGACGCCGAGCGCGCCTGCGAGCTCGGACACCAGCCAGCCGACGAGCAGCGACTCCCGCGTGATCTGAGCGCACGCGGCGCGAACGTCATCGGCCGGCAGCTCGGGGTTCGGCAAGCCGTGAAGCGCACGGAAGTAGAGCGCGTCGAGCCGGGCCATCACGAGCTCCCACGAGAGCCCGGCCGGAAACGTCGCCGGAATCGTCGCGAGCCGCTCGAGGGCCTCGTCCAACTTCGGCTGCAGCTGGTGCTCCTCGAAGAACGCGGGGGCGTGCGAGGCGAGACAGTGCAGGGTCACCGCGCGATCGGCGACGTGCGACTCGAGCGTCGTCTCGGTCAGCGCGAGGAAGCGGTGGAGCGCGCGAGCCGCCGCGTCGTTCACTTGCGCTTCTCGAAGAAGGCGACGGTCGAGGCGGTGTGCCGGGCGCGCCAGGCGATGCACAGGTCGACGCCCTCCATCGCGATGGCGAAGTTGCGTGGGCCGCCGAGGTACTTCGTGGAGCGCCCGTCGAAGAAGGCGCGTGCGGCGTCACGCTCCTTCTCGTTGCAGAGCCCCGATGCGAGCCACACCAGCCCTGCCCCACCGTCTTTCGGGAGCCGGGTGATCATTGCGTCCCAGTTCGACTGAACGAACGAGAGCGCGAGATCGCGGGTGCGAAAATCGTTCGCCGCGCCCCACACCAGCCGCATGGCCTCGCGCATCTCGAACGTCTCGGTGAGCGCGATCGGCAGCTGCGCCTGTACCAGGGCTCGGTCGTGAGAATCGGCGAGCGCGCCGAGCAACCGGCCACGATCGGCCCGATCCTTCTCGGCCTTCGCCGCGACCAGGAACTTCTCGTGCAACGCCGCGTCGGCGAACCCGCCGGCGAGTGAGAGCACCACGTCGAGCACGTCGGGGTGAATGGCCTTGCGATCGGTCAGCCACTGCTCGGCCAGCGTGCGGGCCTGCGCGAGCACCTTCGGATCTTTGCCGTGCCAGCCGAGCGTGCCGATGAGCTGTGGCCGCAGCAGACGCGTGTCTTCGTCTTCACCCGGCTTCGGAGCGAACCCCAGCGCCTCGAAGCGCTTCGAGAAGAGCGCACGCACGAAGGCCTCGTGCTTTGGCCGCAGCGCCTCGGGCAACAGATCGTTCCCCGCGATGGTCGAGAAGCCGAGCGCGTAGCCGAAGAGGTGCCGGTCGGACTCCCTCGAGACGATCTCTGCGAGCTCGAGCATCGCGCTGGCGTCGACGTCGCCCGAACGGACCAGAGCCGAGACGTCGCCGAGGAGGCCGATTCGTTCTGGCACCGACAGCTTCGCCCCGCCCTTCTTGTACACGTCGACGAGCGAGAGCGGCCCCGAGAGGCTGGCGCGGTAGTAGCCGTCGTAGCGATCGTTCGGCAGCACCCAGTCGGGGCAGGCCTTTGCGCCCGTGAGCTCCATCGTGCCCTGTGCGCTATCGAGGAGCGTGCACGCCCTGGCCTCGACGCCCTTCACCGACCAACGAATGCAGACCGGCACCTTCCACGTCTTCGAGCCGTCTCCCTTCGAGCCCACCGGCAACGCGCGACGCTGCGAGAGCGCGAGACTCGGCGTTCCCTTCTTCGGGCACGAGAGCGCGAAGGTGATGCTCGGGGCTCCGGGTTGGTCGAGGAAGGTGTGGAACGGTGTGGCGACGTCCTTCCCGCTCGCGTCGGCGATCGCCGAGAGAAAGTCGGCCGCGGTCGCGTTCTTCCACGCGTGCTTCTCGAGGTAGGCGCGCACGCCCTTCTGGAACGTCTCGCGCCCGACGTACGCCTCGAACATGCCGATGACCGACGCGCCCTTGCCGTAGGTGATGCCGTCGAAGGCGTTGGCGATGTCGTCGTTCGAACCGATCGGTTGACGAATCTGCCGCGCGTTGACGAGCGAGTCGCTGCCGATGGCGCCGTGGCGACGGTTCACCTGCCCCACGTCTTGCGCCCAGGTCGGCTGCCACGCCTCGAGGATTCGCGGCGTCATCCACGTGGCGAACGCCTCGTTGAGCCAGAGATCGTCCCACCACGCCATCGTCACCAGGTCGCCGAACCACTGATGGGCGAGTTCGTGCGTGCAGGTGCCGGCGAAGCCGCGCTGGCGGCCGGGCGTGTCGACCTCTGGCTTCGAGAGGATGATCTGGTGCCCGTAGGTGACGAGGCCCGGGTTCTCCATGGCGCCGATGTTCGCGGGGATCGAGATCTGATCGAGCTTCTCGTACGGGTACGGCCGGCCGAACCACGCCTCGAGCCGCTCCAGAATGATGCCGGTCGACTCGGCCGCCCACGCCGCTTCGGCCTTCTTGCCCTTCGGCACCACGATACGAACGGGCGTCTTCTTCTCGCCATGCAGGCCCCCGTCGACGAACTCGAACGCGCCGGCCGCGACGGCGACGAGATAGCTCGGCAGCGGCAACGACTTCGCGAAGCGCACCCGCTTCAGCCCGTTCGCCAGCGTCTCCTCGGAGACCTGCGGCGTGTTCGCGAGCGCGACGTGCTCGGCCTTCACGACGAGGGAGATCTCCCACGGCACCTTGAACTGCGGCTCGTCGAAGTGCGGGAAGGCACGGCGCGCGTCGATGGGCTCGAAGCTCGTGTACGCGTACCACTCGTCGCCCTCCTTCGACTGGAAGAGGCCGTCGGTGTCCTTCTTCGAGAGCACGCCATCGAACGACAGGGTCACGTCCTGCGTGCCGGCTGAGATCAGACACGTCGTCTGCTTCACCTCACAGCGGGGCACGAGCGCGACGAAGTGCCCATCGACGATCACCGGCTCGGCCGTGCGCTGACCGTGCTCGGTGAGCAACGTGGTGGGCGAGAGCTTCAGCTCGGTCGCGTTCAGCCACAGCACCTCGAGCGGCGAGGCGATCTCGACCTTCGCGGTGATGTGGCCCGAGAAGCGCTCCTGGCCGGGCAACACCGTGAGCTCGAGCTGGTAGCCGAGCGGCTTCGCACCTGGGGGGAGTCGAACGCCTGGCGAGGTGAGCTTCGGGAGCGGGCTGAGCGCTGGTTCGACGGGCTTCGGCTCCTCCTTCACGGGAGGCGTGGTGGCACAGCTGACCGCGAGCACGGCGAGGAGCGCGAATCGCATCGAACGCATAGGCACCGGACCCTACGTCGGGTTCGGTCGATCGCAGACGACTGATCAGGGCCCGCCGTCACGCATGCCTGCGTCGGCCACCACGAACGTCAGCACGCAACGGCCACTCACGCAGGCGACGGTCGGCGTGCGGGTCTCGGTGCACGTCGTCGACGGCCGGCAGGTGGTGGCGCCACAGAAGGCGTTCAGCTCGCGAGACGCCGCGAGGGAGAACGACGACTCCTGACCGAAGTTCACCGCGACGCTCGGGCAGCGGCCGTACTCGAGGCAGTTCGGAGGGAAACGGTACGCCGTGCAGTCTTCGACGACCGCGCACGACGAGGCCTGCGACAACAGGCGATCGACGCGGCACTTCGTTCGCGTGAGCCCGGCGCAGACGCCACCGTCGACGTCACAGGCATCGGGCCCGCCGGCATCGAACTCGGGCTCGGGCCCCGGCGATGGTGACGAGCACGCGACCAGCAAGGCGGCGCAGAAGTGAAAGAGCTGATCACTCCGGCGCCAGCTGATCACTGCACGACCCACGTGAGCCGAACTGGAGCCGTCGTCGTCGGCGGAACAGGCGCTGTCTGCGTGGTGCTGCGGTTCGAAGCGCGGGCGACATCGGGCACGAAGAAGAACGTCGCGGTCTGGGTCGTGGAGGCGAACATGGGCGCGGAGGGTGCCCGAGCCCACCGATCGCGCAAGTTATTGGAATTACTTTGTTATTTCCGATCAGGGCGACCACCAAAACCCGTGTGGCGACTGGGGTTTGGGCCCGTTTCCTGATCGGGAATCAGAAGGCGCAGAGCAGCTTGATGCCGATGCCGACGTCATCTGCCCTGCGTTTGCACTGCGACCCGAACCGAATGCGCGTGTTCCCGGTGGCCTCGACCTGGGTGACGCTCTCGATGCCGCCGTTGAGCTGCGTGCACTGAACGAGCTCTCCGCCTTTTCGCGTGATGCTGAACTGCAGCATCTTGGGATCGGGCGCGTTCTTCACCTCGATCGTCTGACTCACCGACGCGAGCTCGGCGATGGTGATCAGGGTCTGACGGAAGGAGTCGCGACAGATCGAGTCGAGGTTGATCAGCGAAGAGTCGAACGCCTCGGCCATCTGGCGGTGACGGAAGCCCCCCTGGTTCGAGGTCGGACAGTCGGTGTTGCGAACCTGGCCGTTGTCGACGAGCGCCATGGCCGCCTTGTTGGAACGCGCGACCGGGGCGATCGCCGTCCAGATGACTTCTTTGGGGAGCCCGTCGCCGTTCTTGAGCTCCTGACTGAAGAGCCGGTGGTACTCGCTCACGGTGCCGAGGCTGTTCGCCTGATCGGTGCAGTCGGCCACGGCCGGGTTGTCGGAGACCTTCACGCGCGAGGGGCGGGTCGTCTCACTGCAGTCGTCTTCGTCGGTCAGCACCACGACGAGCAGGCGCGCGCCGTCTCTCAGAAAGCCCCCGTTGCCGCCTTCAACGAGGGGCTTCTTGATGAGATCACTCAGGAGCGCGAGGCGCACGGCTTCGAACGGCGTCTCCTGGCCGGAGCCCGCGACGCCCTGCTGCACGAGCCGTGAGAACTTGTCGACGAGGTCGGGATCTTCACCGGTGAGCAGCCGCTCGGTGCCTGTTCCCAGCATCACACCGCCGTCAGCACCTCGTTCGGGCACCGGTTGCAGTCGCCCCGCCTGCGTCGGGTACTCGCGGAAGAAGACGACGCCGTTCTGAGAGCTGTGCTGGTACACCGAGGTCGTGATCACGCCGACGTTGAAGTCCTGGCGCACGCCGCCGGCCTTCTTGATCTCGTCGACGAAGGCGGTCAGCTCGCGGGCGACGGCCTCCTGCTCTTCACGCATGGAGTTCGAGTTGTCGATGACGAACAAGATGTCGAGCTTCTGCGGTTCGATCAGCGGCGCTTCGGCCTTGCAGGTGCGCGGCAGGGTGCTGCCCGTCTGATCGAGCGGTGACGTCTTGCAGCCGAAGCAGCCTTCGCAGCTCGCGAGGAAGGCGATCACCACGGCCCAGACGTGTCTTCGGTGGAGTGTGCGCATGGGGGAAGCCAATGGCCGATTGTGCCCGGTGCAGCCGCCCAGGTCGAATTCGGGGCCTCCACACCGGTCGAATGGTCCTTTTTTCGCTCGTGACCATTGCCGCAGCGAAAACGATTGCTACCCTTCACTCACCCGCTGACGTCCTCGCACAGGAGGCCAGCGCCCTCTCGCAGTCCCGACCCCTGAAAGAAGCAATCAATGTCCGACGACAAGAAGAAGGGAGCCGGCGCCCAGACGATGCCGGCCGCGATGCAGCCTCCGGGCACCATCAACAAAGACGACATTCCGGCGGTGCTGCCCATCCTCCCGCTCCGCAACTCGGTCTTCTTCCCCGGCGGCGTGCTGCCGCTCGCGGTCGGTCGCCAGAAGACGATCGCGCTCATCAAGGACGCGGTTCGTGACGACCAGGTCATCGGCGTCGTCACCCAGCGCAAGGCCGAAGAAGAAGATCCGGGCGCGAGCGATCTCTACAACATGGGCACGGTCGCCCGAATCGTGAAGCTGCTCAAGATGGGCGAGGACAACTACTCGCTCGTCGTGCAGGGCCTCGCGCGCTTCCGCGTGCTCGAGCTCGTGCAGGAGTCTCCGTACCTCAAGGCCCGCATCGAGCCCGTCGAGGACAAGACGCCTTCCGACAACGTCGAGATCGAGGCGCTGACGATCAACCTGAAGAAGCTCGCGCGTGAAGTCATCGAGATGATGCCCGAGCTGCCCGCCGCGGCCACCGAGCTCGTCGAGTCGATCACCCACCCGGGCCACCTCGCCGACCTCATCGCGGCGAACGTCGACGTGCCGATCGAAGAGAAGCAGGCGGTGCTCGAGACGGTCGATCTCAAGGCCCGCATGAAGCTCGTGCTCGAGCTGCTCAACCGCAAGCGCGAGATCCTGAAGCTCTCGAACAAGATCGACAGCGCCGTGAAGGGCGAGATGTCGAAGACGCAGCGCGAGTACTACCTGCGCCAGCAGCTCAAGGCGATCAAGGAAGAGCTCGGCGAGATCGGCGAGGACGAAGAGGAGCTCGACGAACTGGCCACGCGCATCAAGAACGCGCAGCTGCCGCCCGAGGTCGAGAAGGTCGCGAACAAGGAGCTCAACCGCCTCAAGACGATTCCGGCGGCCTCGAGCGAGTACACCGTCGCGCGTACCTACCTCGATTGGATCGCCGATCTGCCGTGGAACAAGATGACCGAGGACAACCTCGACATCGAGAACGCGCGCAAGCAGCTCGAGAACGATCACTACGGCATCGAGCGCGTGAAGAAGCGCATGCTCGAGTACCTGGCCGTTCGAAAGCTGAAGAACGACATGAAGGGCCCGATCCTCTGCCTGGTGGGGCCGCCGGGTGTCGGTAAGACCTCGCTCGGTCAGTCGATCGCCAAGGCCGTCGGCCGCAAGTTCGTGCGCCTCGCCCTCGGTGGCGTGCGTGACGAAGCCGAAGTGCGCGGTCACCGCCGCACCTACGTCGGCGCCCTGCCCGGCCGGTTCATTCAGCAGATGAAGAAGGCCGGCACGCGCAACCCGCTCATGCTGCTCGACGAGATCGACAAGCTCGGCGCCGACTTCCGTGGCGACCCGTCGGCCGCGCTCCTCGAGGTGCTCGACCCCGAACAGAACCACACGTTCTCGGATCACTACCTCGACGTGCCGTTCGATCTCTCGAAGGTCATGTTCATCGCGACCGCGAACCGGCTCGACACGATTCCTGCGCCGCTCCGCGACCGCATGGAGATCATCGAGATGAGCTCGTACACGTTCATCGAGAAGGAGCACATCGCCCTCAACCACCTGATCCCCAAGCAGGTGAAGGACCACGGCATCACGGTCGACCAGTTCGAGCTCACCAAGGACGGTCTCGACAAGGTGATCACGAGCTACGCCATCGAGCCGGGTGTTCGTAACCTCGAGCGTCGCATCGCCGAGCTCGCGCGCGCCGTTGCCGTCGACGTGGCCTCGGGCAAGCTGGAGAAGCAGGTCATCGACGCCGGTCGCGCCGAGACGATCCTGGGCCCGAAGCGCCACGAGCTGAACGTCGCTGAGCGCGTGTCGCAGCAGGGCGTGTCGGTCGGCCTGTATTACACGCCGCTGGGCTTCGGAGACATTCTCTTCATCGAAGCCACCAAGATGCCGGGCAAGGGGTCGATCACCCTCACCGGTCAGCTCGGCGACGTGATGAAGGAGTCGGCGACCACGGCCTTCTCGTGGCTGCGCGCGAACGCAGAGCGCATGAACCTGAACGCGGGCTCGTTCGAGAAGGTGGACATGCACCTCCACTTCCCCGACGGCGCCACGCCCAAGGACGGCCCCTCGGCCGGCATCGCGATCATCTCGGCCATGACGTCGCTCTACACGGGCATTCCCGTGCGCGCCGACACCGCGATGACCGGTGAGATCACCCTGCGCGGCATCGTCGGCCCGGTCGGCGGCATTCGCGAGAAGGTGCTCGGCGCCCACCGCGCAGGCATCAAGCGCGTGGTGATGTGCGAGAAGAACAAGAAGGACCTCATCGAAGTGCCCGAGGTCGTTCGCAACGAGCTGCAGTTCTTCTTCGTCTCGAAGATCGACGAAGTGCTCGACACCGTGCTCGAGAAGTCGCCCTTCTCGCTCGCGCCCAAGGCGCCCGACGCGGCGAACCCCGAAATCCGGGCCTGAGTCGTCGGTGACGTGAAGTGACGCGGCCGGTTCTCCTCACGGGGGACCGGCCGTCGTCTTTGGTGCGTGGTAGGGCGTCGCGTCATGGCGGTCGCGCATCGATTCGACGTGGTGGTGATCGGCGGCGGGCACAACGGGCTCGTCACCGCGGGGCTGCTCGCGAAGCGGGGCTTCAAGGTCTGCGTGCTCGAGAAGAAGGCAGTCGTCGGCGGAGCGGCGATCACCGAGACGCCCTTCGGCCCCGACTTCAAGGTGACCGCGCTCTCGTACGTGGTGAGTCTGCTGCCTCCCACGATCGTGAAGGAGCTCGAGCTCGAGCGGCATGGCTACCAGGTGTTTCCGCAGCACGGGTACTTCGCGCCCGCGGCCGATGGAACGGCGCTCCAGCTGCCCGCTGATTCGAAGCGAAGGCACGAGGAGATCTCGAAGTTCTCGAAGGCCGACGCTGACGCGATGGAGACGTGGGACGCGTGGCTGGGCTCGCTCGCTGGCGTGCTGGGGCCGCTGTTGAGCACCGTGCCGCCGAAGGTGGGCTCCAAGGCGCCAGGTGACTTGATCGAGCTGGCGTCGCTCGCGTGGCGGCTGCGCGGGCTGAACGTTCAGCAGGTGGGTGACGTGACGCGACTGCTGACGTCATCGATCGCTGACGTTCTGGAGGACTGGTTCGAACACCCGCGCGTACGCGGCGTGATGGCGGTGTCGGGAGTGATCGGCACGTGGGCGGGCCCGCGCAGTCCAGGGACGGCCTATGTGATGGCGCACCACAAGCTGGGCGACATCGGCCAGGGCGCTCCGTCGGGCGCGTGGGGTTTTCCCGAAGGCGGCATGGGCGCGGTGACGCAGGCGATGCGCAAGGCGTGTGAGGCGCTGGGCGTAGTCGTGAAGACAGAGGCGCCCGTCGAGCGCGTGATCGTCAAAGACGGTCGAGCGGTGGGCGTCGCGCTCACGAATGGAGACGAGTTCGACGCCGACACGGTGGTACTGACGTGTCACCCGCAGATCGCGTTCTTGAAGCTGCTCGAGCGAAAGCACCTGCCTGCGGAGTTCGTGCAGTCGATGGAGCGGTGGAAATCACGCTCCGGCACGGTGAAGGTGAACGTCGCGGTCGATCGGTTGCCCGAGTTCACGGCGAAGAAGGGCTTCGACCCCGAGGTGCATGGCGGGACGATCGTGCTCGCGGAGTGGCTGGAGGATCTCGAAGCGTCGTTCCAGGACGCGGTGAGCGGCACTGCGGCGCGAAAGCCGTTCGCCGACATCTGCATTCCGTCGGTCTTCGACAAGACGCTCGCGCCCGAGGGGAAGCACGTCATCTCGATGTTCACGCAGTGGGTGCCGAGCACGTGGGCGAAGGCTCCGAACGACGCCGAGCTGAGTGCGTACGCTGACCGGGTGATCGCGCGCGTCGAAGCGGTCGCGCCCGGCTTCACGTCGTCGATTCTGCATCGCCAGGTGATCGGCCCGCACGAGATGGAGCGCGACTACGGGCTCGTCGGCGGCAACATCTTTCACGGTGAGCTGTCGGTCTCGCAGCTGTTCCACATGCGCCCGGCTCCCGGGTTCGCCGACTTTCGAACGCCGATTCGCGGGCTGTATCAGGCATCGTCGGCGACGCACGGTGGTGGCGGCGTCACGGGCATTCCCGCCTTGCAGGCCGTGCGCGCGATCATCGACGATCGGTGACTGTCAGTTCGGCGGTTCGAGCAGATCACGCTTCAGAAAGATGACCCGCCTCGAGCCTCGTTCGGTCAACGCGCGATGAACCGAACTCAGGTCGTTTCTGGGAGCGAGCAGCAGAAACGGGTGCTCCCTGAAGTCGTGAAACAGAGCCTGCCGGGTGTTCGTTGGGGCGGAGCAGCAGCGAGACCTGGCTGACTTGCGCGACGTACCACCAGCCGCCTGAAGACCTCGACGGTTCGCGACGAAGTTCGACACCAAGCGCGGCGCCGACGATCTGCGCGCACTCGAAGAGGTCGGCACCGGCGACGGCGAACAGCTCGAGCGAGTCCATGGCGCCTCCCGTGCAGCACACTTGTGCTACAACCCAATCGTATGACGACAACCATTCGTCTCGACAAAGAACTCCGGGCGCGCATCGCGACCGCTGCGGAACGAGAGGGCAAGTCTCCACACGCCTTCATGGTCGACGCGCTGGCAAAGACCGTTCAGCAAGCCGAAGCCGAGGCGGAGTTCCACCGTGTCGCCGACGACCGCTGGGCTGAGTACGAGCGCACCGGCAAGGCGATTCCCGGGGACGAAGTGAACCAGTGGGTCCTCGCCAAAGTGCGGGGAAAGAAGACGAAGCGCCCGGTCGCACGCCGACTGGACAAGTGATCTCGTGCTGACCCTCGCGTACGACGACGGCGTCGCCGATGATCTCAATCGGATTGCCGAGCACCTTCTCGAGCACGACGTGTCCGATCCCGCTGGTCGACTGCGAGAGGTCACCGAGGCGCTTGGAATGCTGAGAAAGCACCCGTTCATCGGGCGACCCGTCAAAGAGAACCGACGGGAGCTGGTGATCGGCAGGGGCTCGCGCGGCTACCTCGCCCTGTACGCGATCGACCACGCGAAGAACCGAGTCGTGGTTCTGGCCATCCGCAGTCAGCGCGAGCTTGGCTACTCCCGCGAGTACTAATCAACCCAGCGCTGAGATCTCCGAGCCCACGACTTCCCACCGGGCGAGCGCCTGCTCGAGTTCCTGCGCCGCCTCGCGATGCGCGGCAAACACCGGCCCCGAGGCGCCGTAGTCCTTCGCGAACTCGGCATCGGCCAATTGCGCCTCACGCACCTTCTGCTCCGCCTCGAGCTGCGCGATGCGTGCCTCGAGCTTCTCCAGCTCCTTCTTGAGCGGGTTCAGCTTCTTGCTCCGCTCCTGTCGCGCCTCGGCCTCGAGCCGTTTGCGCTCCTTCTCGCTCGAGGGCTTTCCACCGCCCGCTGGCGCGTTCGAGGTGTTCAGCTGCCCCGACTCCGCGCGCTCCTTCGCCTCGATGTCGAGCTTCGCCAGGTACTCCGACATCGAGCCCATGAACGGCACCAGCTTGCGATCGCGCACGTCCCAGATGTGCGTGGCCAGGGTGTCGAGGAACGAGCGGTTGTGCGACACGAAGATCAACGTGCCGTCGTAGTCCTCGAGCGCTTCGATGAGCGCCTCCGACGAATCGAGATCGAGGTGGTTCGTCGGCTCGTCCATCACCAGCAGGTTCGCCGGCTTCACGAGCAACCGCGCCAACGCCACGCGCGCCCGTTCTCCACCCGAGAGCACGCCGATCTTCTTGTCGACGTCGTCACCCGAGAACAGGAACGCGCCCAGCACGCTGCGCACGTACGACTGCGGCTTGTCGGGCACGAGCTCCATGATCTCTTCGAGAATCGTGCGGCTCTTCTCGAGCGTGTCGGCGTGGTGCTGCGCGTAGTACCCCAGCTGCACGTTGTGCCCGAGCGTCACCGTGCCCGCGTCGGCCTCGAGCTCACCCGTCAGCAGCTTCAGCAGCGTCGTCTTGCCTGCGCCGTTGAGGCCCGTCACGGCCACCCGCTGTCCCCGGAGCAGCAGCGCGTCGAGCCCGTCGTAGACGACGTGTTCACCGAACGCCTTCTTGATGCCCGACAGCTTCACCACGTCACGGCCAGGCGGGCTCGTCGGCGGGAACGTGAAGCCCACCGTCGCGCGCTCGCGGTGCACCTCCACCGTCTCCATCTTCGCGAGCTGCTTCATCTTCGACTGCGCCTGCGCGGCCTTGCTCGCCTTCGCTTTGAAGCGATCGACGAACGCCTGCAGCTGCGCGCGCTTCGCTTCGATCTTCTGCTGCGACGCCAGCAACCGCTCGGCCTCTTCGGCTCGCAGCCGCCGGTAGTCTTCGAAGTTCCCCGTCCACGAGCGCACGCCCTCGACCTCGAGCGACACCACGCGGTTGATCTGCCGGTTCAAGAACTCGCGATCGTGGCTGATGAGCACCATCGCCTTGCGCGAGCGCTTCAAGAACCCGTCGAACCAGGCCAACGTCGGCAGGTCGAGGTGGTTCGTCGGCTCGTCGAGCAACAACAGATCGGGGTCCTGCAGGAGCAGCCCCGCGAGCGCCGCACGCATGCGCCAGCCACCCGAGAACTGCGAGGTCGACTTCGTGAGCTCCGACAGTTGAAAGCCGAGGCCCAGCAGAATGCTCTCGGCGCGGTGTTTGCCGTAGTGCTCCTCGAAGTGATCGCGCTCCTCGTGCAGCTCGGCCAGCGTGGCGGCGAGCTCGAGCTGCTCGGCCTCTTCCGTCGCCTCCGACAACAACCGCTCGGTCACCGAGAGCCGCTCGTCGAGCGAATCGCGCCCGGGCACCGACGACAGCACCGCGTCGACCAGCGGCCCTTCGGCGAGCGTCTGCAGCTCCTGCGCGAGGTAGCCGACGCGGGCGTTCCGCCGAAACGTGATCGAGCCCTCGTCGGCGTGCACCTGCCCCACCAGAATCTTGAGGAACGTCGACTTCCCCGTTCCGTTCGCGCCGACGAGGCCGATGCGATCGGTCGGGCCGATCGTCAACGCCGCATCCTCGAAGAGGGCCTTCTTCCCGTACGACAGCGACAGCTTCTGGACGATGACGAGGCTCAAAGCGCTGCGGGCCTTACCAGCGTGCGCGCCTTGAATCGACGGTGACACCTCAGGTACGTGCCCATCGCCTCGTCGGCCGGACGGGGAAGCCCGGGGGCCGTTCATGTCGAAAGTTCATTCGCTGCTGTTCATCGCGTCGCTGTCGTGCGCGGTGGCGTCGCTCTCGGCGTGCAAACCGGTGAGCAAGTGCAGCGCGACGAGCTGCAACGGCTGCTGCTCCGAGCTCGGTCAGTGCCTCGCGGGCAACATGTCGAACGCGTGCGGCCGTGCGGGCACCACGTGCAAGGCCTGCGGCGCGACCGAGATGTGCATCGCCACCACGGGAGCGTGCGCGGCGAGCACCGGAACGGGTGGCGGGAGCAGCGGCTCCGGCGGAGGAACGTCAGGAACGGGCGGTGGCACGAGCGGCACCGGCGGCGGAACGTCGGGCACGGGCGGAGGCGGCATCGGCGGCGGCACCGTCAACCCCAACGACGTGGAAGGCACCTGCACCCAGACCTACAGCTTCGACTCCGACGGCGGCACCCGGCCCTGTCAATTCGGCGCCAACACGCCCTCGGCGATCATCATCGGCGAAGACGGCGGGCTCACCACCATCGTCTCGGCCGTGCGCCCCGACAGCAGCTTCACGCTCGCCAACGTGCCGATGGGCCCCTACTTCCTCAAGCTCGGCACCACCTGGTTCAAGACGAGCCAGCGCCGCGTGTCGCTCGACTACGAGTCGCTCGGCCGTGTCGATGGAGCGATGGCGGCCACTGGCACGACGCTCACGGTCGCGACGACGGGCATGCAACCGTGGAACGACCTCACCCACTTCATGAGCCTCTACAGCTCGAACAGCGGCGTGGCGATGGAGGCCTTCAGCCTCTACACGACCAACGCGCCCCTCGGCGGTGAGTCGGCCTTCGACTGGCGCATTCCCTACGATCAGTACTCGACCCAGCTGCTCACGCCGATGCTCGACTCCACGAAGGGCGACGCGGTGCTGATCACCCAGATGGAGTCGAGCTCGTCAGGCGAGTACCGAACCGTCGGCGCGGGCTCGGGCTCGGCCGTCGCGATGGTCTCTGGGCAGGCGAACACCACGACGGTGGCCCTCATGTCGCCGCCCGCCAGCACCACGCCGCTCGACGTCAGCGTCTCGTCGTTCTCGCAGTACACGTCCGACTTCACGACGGGCACGGCGCCGACGCTCAACCTCGAGTTCACGACGGGCCCCAAGCCGCTCCATGAACGCGCCAGTGACGGCCTCGCGTTCGTCTGGGGCTCGTACCCGCAGGCCGGCGCCACCGCGACGCCACCCAACCCGCTCAGCTACCCGAACCCCTTCCCCGCCTCCTGGGGCACGACGGTGATGATTCAGTACGGCGGCACCGTCAGCCGGCTCTTCACTGGAGCGACCGAGCCCCGGCGCTACTTCTCGGGCATCACCACCACCGTTCCCATTCAGGCGCTCGCCTCGCCCATCGCCGCGACCATCTCGCCGCCGAAGGACGTGCAGCTCAACGGCATGCCCTTCGCCAACGCACAGCCTGCGGTCACGCGCACGCCGACCATCTCCTGGGGCGCTCCCACGCTTGGCACCGTCAGCCGCTACCTGCTCCGCGTCGAGCAGCTGCAGCTCAGCTCTGGCCGCACCACGAGCCGCGTCGCAGGCACGTTCTACCTGCTGCCGACCGACACCTCGTTCACCCTGCCGACCAACGTGTTGCTCACGGGGCAGTCGTACGTGCTCACGCTCTCGGCCTACAAGCTGTCGACGAACATCGAGCGCGATCTTTCCGACTTCCGCTTCCCGATCTCATCGGCCAGCGTCGTCTCAGGCATCGTCAAACCCTGACCTCGTTTCAGCCGAAGCTGTGCTAGCGGGCACGGGTCGATTCTCCCCAGGGGGCGTTCATGCGATTCGCAGCATTCTCCATCTCGTTCGTGCTCGGTGTCGTCGGCGCCGTGTCGTGTTCCCCGTCGAAGAAGTGCACCCCGGCAAGCTGCTCCGGATGCTGCTCGGCCAACGACACGTGTGAGACCGGCGGCGCGACGACGGCCTGCGGCAGCGCGGGGGCCTTGTGCGATCGCTGCGTCGGCGCCCAGCTCTGCGTCGCGGGCAAGTGCGAAGGCGGCACGAACACCGGCGGCGGCAGTGGTGGTGGCACCGCGGGCGGCATGGGCGGTGGCAGCTCCACCGGCACCGAGCTCACTGGCACCTACCAGGAGATGTGGGGCTGGGACGCTGACGGCGGCCGCACCGCGACGATCAAGAACTTCTCCCGAGCACGCGTTGGAGTCTGGTACCGCGATGGCGGCTCGCCCGACTTCATTCGGGGCATCGGCAACGACGACGGCACCTTCGTGGTGCGTGACGTCCCCGCGGGCGAAGTCACCCTGCAGCTCGACAAGCGCTTCTTCGTCACCACCGCGCGCCAGCTCGCCTTCGACAGCTTCATCGGCGGCCGCAAAGACGCCGTGCAGGCGACCAGCGAGTCGACGTTGCGGCTGACCATGCGCGGCCTGCAGCCGATCAGCACCACCAGCTCGACTGGCTTCTTCTTCACGCAGCTCGGCGGCACGGCCAACAACCTCGAGAACGTGGCCCGGCCCGTCACGCCGGCTGGCGCGACCAGCATCGAGTCGGATCTCGACTGGGCCCAGCTCTCGACCGCCCTCGGCTACGGCCTGCCGGACTCGTCGAAGGGCGACAAGGGCTACGCCTACCAGAACGCCACCGTGACCACCGACGCTGGCAGCTTCTCGAGCCTCGTGCGTGCCGGCGAGTTCAACATGGTCACCCTCGTGAACGGCGGCACGGCCGACGCGATCGTCGACCTGACCGCGACGCAGACGGCGCCGTACTCGCTCAACGTCGACCGGGCCGCCTTCACCGCGCTGCGAGGCAGCTTTGGCCGCAGCGCAGGCGTCGCGTAGTGGCAGGTACAGGTCGGCACTTCTCCGTCAGCCCCGCCCTTCCGCTTCAGTGGCCAGGGCGTCGTCACGCTCGCCTCGGCAGCACTGAAAGAGACCGAGCCCGTCACGCTGCCGGTCCCGTCGCCTTTCCCCGGCTCGTGGGGTCGCGAGGTGTTCATGACCTTCGTCGTGCCGCAGCTTCGTCAGCCCACCGATGCAGGCACGCCCACCGAGTTCTTCGGCGGCGTTTCACTGGGCGATGCTGCGGAGCGCCTCACGGGAACCATCGCGCCGCGGCTGGGCCCGGTGCGCGGCGCGCAGATCGCCAACCGCAACTTCGTCGAAGATCAGAGCGGCGTGACGACCACGCCCAGCCTCTCGTGGATGGCGCCGTCGACTGGAGTTGCCAACAGCTACCGCGTCTCGATCAGCCGCATCGACGACTCGGGTCAGGTGCAAGACCTGTGGCGGGTGTACACGCCGAGCCTGGCGGTCACGATTCCTCCCGGCGTGCTCGTCATGGGCAACGTCTACGTGCTCGAGCTCGAGGCGCTCTCGTTCGGCGAGGGCAGCATCTCGTTCACCCTGCCCTTCGCCCGCTCGGTCGTCGTGAGCGGCGTCATTCGTCCCTGAAACCACCCGTGGAGTCCTCCGTGCGTCTTCCTGTCTTCCTGGTCGCCTTCGCCGTCGGTGTGATCTTCTCGCAGTCGTGCACGCCGGCGAAGAAGTGCACCCCGACGACCTGTCAGGGGTGCTGCTCCGCCAACGACACGTGCGAGTCGGGCACCACCGTGTCTGCATGCGGGCGCTCGGGCCTGCTCTGTGATCGCTGCGTCGGCGCCCAGCTGTGCACCGCGGGAGAGTGCATCGGGCCCGCCGGAACCGGTGGCGGGAGCAGCGGCACGGGTGGTGGTTCGAGCGGCACCGGCGGAGGCTCGGTCGCGACGAACGACTTTCTGGGCTCGTTCCAGTTCATTCACGGGTGGGACGGCGACGGCGGGCGCAGCGCCATCGGCACCGCGTTCGACCGTGCCAGCGTCGGCGTCTGGTACAGCGACGCCGGCGTTCCCGACTACGTGCGCGGCGTGGGCAGCGCCGACGGCACCTTCATCGTTCGCGACGTGCCCGCTGGAGAAGTCACCCTGCGGCTCGATCACACCTACTTCGTGACCACCCAGCGGCGGCTCGACTTCCAGAGCTTCCTGGGCTCGCGGCTCAATGGCGCCGAAGCAGCGACGGCCGAGACCACGCTGAGGCTGACGATTCGAAACCTCGAGCCGTACGCGTCGAGTCGCAACGCCATGCAGCTGTACTTCACGCAGAACTCGGGCGGGTTCTCGAACATCGAAGCCTTCGTCCGGCCCGTCGTCTCCGCGGGCGCGACGACCATCGAGTCAGATCTCAACTGGGCCAGCGTGACGTCGGCGCTCGGCTACGGGCTGCCCAATGCCTCGTTCGGCGATCGCGGGTACGCCATTCAGTACCGCAGCTTCGCTGCAGACGGCGGGGGCGAGTACACGGTGCTGCGCGCCGGTGAGTTCGCGCCATTCACGTTGACGAACGGTGGCTCGGCCGACGCCGTGGCCGATCTCGTGGTGGTGACCAGCCAACCGACGCCGGTGAACTTCGATGCGCCGGCCTTCCGTGCCCTGCGCGGCTCCTTTGGCCGCGACACTGCGGTCGCCTCGCTCGGGCTGCAGGTGAACGTGTGTCCCTCCCCCGCGCCGCTGCGCTTCAGCGGGCAAGACGCCATCACGCTCACCAGCCGCTACGCGCCCGAGGCGACGCCGCCGACGTCGATCGACATGCCCGTGGGCGCCGTGCCTGCGAGCTGGGGCCGACTGCTCATCTCGTACTTCGGGGTCGAGCAGCCGCGAACCATCACCGACGGCGGTACGCCCTCGCGCTTCTCGGGCGGCATCAGCGTGTATGAGACCGGTGAGCAGCTTCCAGCGATGTTCACTCCTCGCATCACCGCCGTGCGTGGGGCGCAGATCGCCGCCCGCAACTTCGTCGAAGATCAGAGCGGCGTCGGCACCACGCCCACCCTCGCGTGGACGGCGCCCACGACGGGCACGGTCACGAGCTACCGCGTGCGCATCTCGCGCGTCGCCAACAACGGCACCGTGCCCGAGTCGTTCGCCATCTTCACCGCGAACCCCGGAGTGACGCTGCCGCCCGGCATTCTCGTCGCGGGAAGCGCCTACGTCTTCGTCATCGACGCCTTGTCGTTCGGCTCGGGCGGGTGGTTCTCGCTGCCCATGGTGTCGTCGAGCGTCGTGAGCGGCGTCATTCGGCCCTGACGCATTCAGGCCGACGACGGTCGGCTGCGTGTAAGCTGCCTCTCGGGCATGGCTGACTCGATCGAACAGCTCAACGCCACGGCGCTCCTCGGGCGGCTCATCGACGGGCGCTACAAGGTGGAGTCCGTGCTCGGCCAGGGCGGCATGGGCGTCGTGTTCCGCGCAGTGCAGACGTCGGTGCAGCGCCCCGTCGCGATGAAGACGCTGCACCCGCAGCTCGCGATGGCGGCGACCTTCTTCGAGCGCTTCAAGCGTGAAGCCGAGATCGCCAGCCGCCTGCACCACCCGAACATCATCACCATCTTCGACTTCGGGCGGACGAGCGACGGCCTCTGCTACTACGTGATGGAGATGCTCGAGGGCGTGAGCCTTCGGCAGCGCGTGAAGCAGGACGGGCCGATGACGTTGCGGCAGGCCGCCGCGGTGATCGAGCAGGCCACCCTCGGCGTCGGGCACGCACACAAACAGGGCGTCATTCACCGCGATCTGAAGCCGCACAACGTGATGCTCAGCCTCATCGACGGCAACGAGTACGTGAAGGTGCTCGACTTCGGCCTCGTGAAGGCGATGGAGCAGGAGGAAGAGGAGCAGCTGACCTCGACCGGCCAGGTGCTCGGCACGCCCCAGTACATGCCGCCAGAGCAGGCCGGCGGCGAGAAGGTCGATCACCGCTCCGATCTCTATTCTCTGACCGGCGTCTTCTATTACTGCCTCACCGGCCACTCGCCCTTCGGCGCGAACACGGTGCGCAAGGCGCTCCAGGCGTCGCTCACGCAGAAGCCGCCACCGATCGCGACGTACCGCAAGGGCGCTCCGGTGCCCGACGCGATCGATCGGTTCTGCCAGAAGGGCCTCGAGGCCGAGAGCGACGCCCGTCACCAGTCGGCCGAGGCGTTCATCGAGTCGCTGCACGCTGCGCTGTCGGGAACGCCAGACTCGGTGCTCGACGCGGTGCCACAGCACGTCGCCGAGTCAGGCAAGGAGTCGGGCTCGGGCTCCTCGAGCGCGTCGCGGCGGGGCAGCTCGCGCACGGGCTCTCGAGCCGCGGTGAAGGCCGTCTCGTCGGTGAACAACAAGTCGAAGTCGGGCGCCTCGAAGGTCGAGCCAGCACCTGCTCCCGAGAGCGTGAAGCGCGGCCCACCCGTCGCGGCCATCGCGGGAATCGCCATCGTGCTGGTCGGCGTGATCGTCGGTGCGTTGGTGGTGAAGAGCCAACGCGGGGCCGAGCCGCAGGTCGATCGCCCAGTCGCCACGCCGCCCAAACCCACCCAGGCACAGGTGACACCGCCGCTCCCGACCGAGCCGGCCGTGGTGCGAGTCGCGCTCAAGACGCTGCCGCCCGGTGCCGAAGTGCTCGAAGACGGCGTCACGCTCGGCACCACGCCCCTGTCGCTGGACTGGAGTCGCGCGGCCAAACGCACGCTCACGTTCAAGCTCGCCGGTCACCGCGATCTCGAGAAGGCGCTCAAGCCCGAGTCCGACCAGGAGTTCGAGTTCGCCCTCGAAGCCCTCAAGAAGCCCTCGAACCCCGGCAGACCCCCACCCCAAGTCAAGAACCCACAGAAGCCGCCGACGGACGACATCAGCGCCTTCGAGTGAGCCCAAGACGGGGTCCCGCTCGACACCTCCACATCCAAGTCGCTGACATTTCAGAGAAATTGAGTTGGAACGTGCGGGGTGGTTTGCGCGTTGGTCTCGTCGGGTATGGTGCCCGCAGCCGTCGAGACCCACTCCATGACTACCGCGTTGGCGACCCAGGTTGCGTTCAAAGAGAAGGCCCCCGAAGGGCACTTCGGCGCTGATCTGCCCGACGCGAGCGCTGCGATTCTGCAGGCGCGCATCAAGGATCTGCAGCTTCACCTCAAAGGAACGCGGCTCGAGCGCTTCATCGGGCAGCTCTACGAAGAGCTCGAGGCCAAGGGCATCTCGCTGCGGCCCCAGTGCTACCTCTCGGATCAGTGGGGCTGCCCGTCAGGGGTGCCCGTCATCGGCATTCCCTTCTACCTGGCTGATCCGCAACTGACGCAGATCGAAGATCGCCTCGGCAGCGGCGCAGAAGATGAGCGCGAGATCATGATGTACCTGCGCCACGAGGCCGGGCACGCGTTCAACTACGCCTACAAGCTCTACGAGACCGAGGAGTGGCGGAAGCTCTTCGGTGACTTCGGCAAGCCGTACCTCGAGACCTACAAGCCGCGCCCGTTCTCGCGAAAGTACGTCATTCACATCTCGGGCTGGTACGCGCAGAAACACCCCGACGAAGACTTCGCCGAGACGTTTGCCGTGTGGCTCACGCCCGACTCGCGCTGGGCCGAGCGGTACAAGGCCTGGGGCGCGATCAAGAAGCTGCAGTACATGGAGGGCGTCATCGGGAAGCTCGGCCGCACCGCCGCGCCCGTCACGCTCGATGAACGCGACGTCGACGTCGGCGAGATGGAAGAGACGGTGCTCGATCACTACCGGCAGCGGCAGCTCGCCGAGAAGATCGACCTGCAGATCGGTGATCAGCTCGATCAAGATCTGATGAACCTCTTCGAAGCGCCGGGCGCCGCCGACGTTCGCGCCGACACCCTGATTCGCGCCGAGCGTCAGGGCCTCATCTCGGCGGTCACGCAGTACTCGGGCGTCGGCCGCGCGGCGATCGTCTCGGTGCTCGAGCACCTGAGCGATCGCACCAACAAGCTCAACCTCACCGTGAAGCGCGACCTGGCCCACGTGTACACGACGCGGCTCACCTCGCTCGTGACGGCGCTCGCGATGAACTACCTCTACACCGATCGTTTCTTCGAGACCGATTGAGCGTGCGGAGTAGACTCGGCCGCGAATGGCCAATGTCCCTCCGATGAAAGTGGCCGTGCTGCACTACCAGCCCGCCACCGACCCGATGGATCCGGTCGTCACGCACATCTGCGATGCCCTCTCAGCGCTGGGTCACACGCCCGTCACCATCGCCGTGCACGACCGTGTCTTCCCCGTGCTGCAGGCCATCGAAGAGGCGAAGGCCGACCTCGTCTTCAACGTCTGCGAGACCTTCGCCGACGACTACCGCATGGAGGTGAACGTCGCGGCCCTGATGGAGATGGCGCGCGTGCGCTTCACCGGCTCTGGCACCGCGGGGCTGCTGCTCGCACAGGACAAGATCCTCACCAAGCAACTGCTCGAGTACCACGAGGTGCCGACGCCGAACTTCCTCACCTTCGACGGCGACACCTTCGAGGCCTTCGGGCGCATGGCGTTCCCGCTGATCGTCAAGCCGGCGCGCTCCGACGCGTCGCTGGGCATCGGCACCCACTCGGTCGTGAAGGACTGGGACGAGCTGACCCGGCGCGTGCGCGACATTCGCAAGACGCTCAACGACGAGTCGCTCGCCGAAGAGTTCATCGACGGCCGCGAAGTGTACGTGGGCGTCATCGGCACGCCGACGAAGCCCGAGATTCTGCCGATCGTCGAGCTCGACTGGGGCAAGTGGGAAGCGGGCAAGCCGAAGGTGAGCGACCGCGAGGTGAAGTTCGGTGCGTTCAGCGAAGACAGCCCCTTCCTCCAGATCGCCAAAGACATCAGCCCCGAGCTGAAGGCCCGCATCGAGCGCAGCGCCCTGCTCGCGTTCCGCGCCCTCAAGATTCGTGACTATGCGCGCGTCGACTTCCGCATCTCGGAGAAGGGCGAAGCGTACGTGCTCGAGGTGAACCCGAACCCGTACCTCGAGAAAGAAAGTGAGCTGGCCATGGCCGCCGAGGAGCGCGGCATGTCGTACACGCAGCTCATCGGCCGCATCGTCGAGTCGGCTGCGAGCCGCCACGGCATCAAGGCAAAGCCCGAGAAGACCACGACGGGCGAGACGCCGCAGGCCCAGGCCTGAACCCGTCGCGCCGGCCACATCCCTGTAGCGCACCGTAGCGTTCCGGCGATTCTCTTGATCCCGCCCTCAGGCCCGCTCAGGATTCACTCTGTTCCGTCGCGAAAGAGGAGAACCCATGCTGAATCGCCGTCTGCTGCGCGTCATTGCTCTCGCCGTCGCCACCGCCGTCTTCTCGACTGGCTGCATGCTCTCGCGTGCGGTCGATCGTGCGTTCCTCGGGCTCACCGTGCGACGGCCCAGCTTCGAGGCGCGCAAGACGACGGGCGTGTTCCTCTTGCCGATCACCTTCGCGATCGACGTGGCCACGTTCCCCATTCAGGCGCTGCTCGTCGTGATCCTCGGCGACAACTTCCCCTTCAAGGAAGAGGAGCAGCTCAACCAGATGTACGCGCTCAACCAGCACCCGCAGATGCAGAAGCTCTCGCCCGAGCGTCGCGCCATCGCGATGCGTGAGTTCGAGAGCCTGCTCCGCTCGGGGCAGCTGAGCCGCAACACGACGCTCGCGCTCACCGACGACGGCCACTGGGTGCTGGTGCCCGTGAACGACGAGGCCCGCGATCAGATGCTCGCGCGTGCGCAGCAGCCCGAGACGGCGCCCGAAGCCGTCTGCGAACGCTGAGCGCGATCGTTTCGTCTCGGTGACGCCCTCCCCGGCCCGGCCGCGGAGGGCGTTCTTCGTTTCAGGGCATCGCGCCGTGGCGGCTCAGGAACGAGAAGGTGTCGCGCCAGCAGGCCCGCGCGCTCGGCGTGACCACGAAGGCGTGAAAGGCGTGCGGCCCACGTGCGTACTCGGCGAGCGTCGAGCCGGTGGAGCCAGCGTCGAGCAGCGCGCGATGCAGCCGGCGGGAATCGTCGAGCAGATGATCCCACGTGCCGCACGGCAGGAAGACGGGCGGGAGCGGACGGGCCGGGCGCTCCTTTCGCTCCAACGGCGCGAGGGGGTCGGCGAAGTCGAGCAGCCGCTCGGGCACTCGCACGCCACCGAGGTACGCATCGGTCACCTCTTCGAGCCGATCGCGGAAGAACGCAGCATGACGCGAGAACCGTTCAGGGCGGCTGACCTCGAAGATGCCGCAGGCAGCGACCACCGCCTTCGGAACGACGCCGGTCGAGAACACGTCACGGGCGAACGACTCCTCTCGCGCCATCGTCGTTGCGAGCGTCAGCCCCATCGCCAGGTTCGCGCCGGCCGACTCTCCCGCCACGACGATGCGCCGAGGGTCGATGCCGAGCCGCGAGGCGTTGTCGATCAACCACTGCCAGGCCGAGGCGACGTCTTCGACCGCAGTGGGAAACGGGCGGCCTGGCGCGAGGTGGTAGTTGATGTTCACCACCACGAAGCCGCGGCGGGCGTAGGCGAGCCCGAAGACCCAATGCGTTTCCTTCGAGAGGAAGCGAAAGCCGCCACCGTGAAGGTAGAGCACGCAGGGTCTGGGGCCTCGGGCGTCGTCGAGCGGCCGGTAGACGTCGAGCGTGTGTTCGACCTTGCCCGTCGAGCGGTACGGCAGATCGCGCTCGACACCCACCCGGTGCAGACGCGGCTGCGCCATCGGGAGCCACCGGGACGAACGCGCGGCGGCGACGAAGAAGCCATCGGTGGCCGCGGCGCCCAGGCGGCGACGAACGGACGCGCCGAGGCTGAGCCGCTGCTTCTCGATGAACCGCTCGGTCATGGCTGCTCGAGGGCCTTCGAGACGGCGTTGACGATCTCGAGTTCGCTCGGGAAGCCGTGGAGCGCCTTCTTGCTCACGATCTGGCCGTCAACCGCGACCTCGAAGATGCCTCCGCTGCCCTTGATGAGCTGTGCGTCGAGCTCGAGTTCGTCCTTCAGTGCGGCTGCCGCCCGGGCAGCCCGAGGCGCGTAGCCTCACGCCGTGCAGTAGGTGATCGTGACGGTCTTCATGAGAGCAGGTCGTAGCCAAGCCGCCCAACCAGCGCCAGCACCACCCCGAGCACCACGCGCCGCACGAGCCGATCGCCGCCCTTCACCGCGAGCTGCGCGCCCACCGTTCCGCCGACGAACTGACCGACCGCCATCGGTATCGAGACCTTCCACACCACGAGGCCCTTGAAGACGAACAGCAGCATCGCGGCGAGGTTGGAGGCGAAGTTCACCACCTTGGCGTTCGCGCTCGCCTGCTGGAGCGTGAGGTGGAGCACGGTGACGAACGCGATGATGAGGAAGGTGCCAGTGCCGGGCCCGAAGAAGCCATCGTAGGCGCCGATGCAGAGCGCGATGACCGAAGCCTTGAGCAGCGCACGAGTCGGCGGCGGCCGATCGTTCTGCTCTCCCGGCCTGACGAACGCGACCACGAGGCCCGCGCCGACCAGGAGCACGAGCACCAGCGGCTTGAGCACCTTCGGGTCGATCAACAGCAACAGCGCCGCGCCACCGAGGGAGCCGAGGAACCCGAGTGGAAAGAGCCAGCGCGCGCGTGGACGATCGATGAGCCCCGCGCGCAGGAAGCGCCAGAACGCAGCGCCCGAGCCGAAGACCGCCGAGCCCTTGTTGGTGCCGAACACGAGATACGGCGGCAGGCCGGCCGTGAGCAGCGCGGGCACGGTCAAGAGCCCACCACCACCCGCGATGGCGTCGATCAACCCCGCCGCGAAGGCGACGCCGGTGAGCGCGAGAATGGTGGTGAGCGGCAGCTCCACGGGGAGCCGCCTGATACCGCGTCAGTGCTTCGCGCGCTTCTCGAACCGCTCGGCCTTCTCGGTGAGCACCTCACGCTGCTTGGGCGTGAGCAACTGGTGCACCTCGAGGGCCTTGTCGGTCAGCGCGTGCGCGAACGAACGAACGGCATCGAGCTGCGTGTCGACCAATTGATGCACCTTCGAAGCGTCGGGTGTCGCCGACTTCCACTCCGTCATCAGTGCGGCCCGAGTCGCCTTCGCCTGCTCCGCCAGGGGTTTGCTCTGCGCGAGCGACTCCTTCGTCAGCGCCTGCACGCGCTCGCGTTGTGCCTGCGTGGCGTCGAGCTCGTCGAGCGCGTCGTCGATGCGCCACTGCACCATCTTCTCGAACCGCTCCGGGCGATTGCCGCAGCCCGTCGCCCCCATCGCCGACACCGAGAGCGCCAACAGCATCCACTTCGACATGTGAGACTCCTTGCCCGCACGAAGCGAGCGCGTGTCGCGGTTGATTCCGCGCGACACACCAAACCCAGCGCGCGTGAGGAGCGAGTCTCGCTGCGGTGAAGAAGTGTGAACGGTGGCGCCGGAGGAGGAACGCCTTTGCGTTGCTCTTCGATGTTGCCGCTCCGGGCTCGACGTCATCGCGAGAGCGGGCCCGTCAGGGCGCCGAAGGGGCAATTGAAGGAGCGCTGGCGCGCCCATCGACCTCGTCGCCCCACCGAATTCCGTCGTCCGCGAGCCCGACGAGATCGACCAGGTGTGCCCGCTCAGAACTGCAGCACGGCGTGATCCGTTGCAGGCATCACACGGTGCGGCTCAGAGGCGAGATCGACGACGACCCGAGTGCGCGTTCCCTGCTTGCCGAGCCGGACGCGGGTGATGAGGGATGAGTCGGTTGCGATCGTGTGACTGTGCGACGGCGCGCCGCCCTCGATGTCGAACACGAGCCGCGGAGGGTCGGAGAGAGCGAAGACCCGAGAGATGCGGGCTTCGCCGCGCAGCTGGGGACGAACGTCGAGGCCATCGGGAGACGGACTCCAGCTGACACTCGCGGCAGCACCCGAGGGGAGCTGAAGCTGTCCCTCCGCGTTCGCCGTGGTCGACCTGCGTGTTCGCGCAGCCGGAGCGGTCGGAGTCGCAGCGGTCGGAGTCTCAACGGTCGGAGTCGCAGCGGCCGGAGTTTCGACGGTCGGAGTCGCAGCGGCGATCGGAGTCCCAGCGGCGCTCAGAGCCTCAGCAGCCGTTGGCGTCGCAGCAGCCGTCGGAGCACCAGTCACACCCGTCGCAGTTGGAGCGTCGGTCGGTTCATCGGCCGTCTCAGCAGCCATTGCAGCAATGGGCGGAGGTGCGACCTCAGGCACGGCCGAATTCGTCTCCAGCGATTCAGGGCTCCCGGTGCCGTCACCAGCTGGCGCCTCGTCTTCTTCCGCCGGGCTCACCATCGCGGCGAGCTCGTCATTCACCCGAGGCGCGACGGACAGCACCTCGAGCGCACCAGCGCCTGCGACGGGTGTCGGCAGTGGCTTCGGTTCGGGCGGTTGAAACGCGACAATCACCAGCGCGGCGGCAGCAGCCAGTACGCCCACCCCAGCCACGTATGGCCACCAGCGGCGCTTCGGCGCCGGCGCTGCCTTGAGCGGCTTCCCCGTGTCGAGCGTCTCGACCAGGTAGTTCACCAACTCCGACGCGCGCGGGTGCAGGTAGTCGGTGAACCGCACGCCGCAGCCCTGAAACCGACCCTCGAAGCCCGACTCGTTCTTGCGCGCCCAGCGCACCTCTCCCTGGGCGAGCGGCAACGCCTGACCATTCGCTTCGAGCGAGATCGCCACGCGCGTTCCCGGCTCGAGCGGCTGCGGCATTCGCACGAAGACGCCATCACGCGACAGGTTCGCGGCGAGGGTTCTCCAGGCGCGCGGCTCACCGTCGATCGTCGTCACGCGAACCGGGTGCTTGAAGCGCACTCGCCTCGAACGCGTGGAGCGCTGCGAGTCGTCGAACGCTGTCTCGGCCGTCGCCACGAAGGGAAGTCTGTTGCACGCACGACAGCCAGCAAGTTTCCGGTCGCGGTGGAAACACCCACCTGCACCTCTGCGCGCGGACGAGGTACGACCTCAATCGTGTTGAAGGTCTACCGCCACCAACGCGGCGCCCTGCCCTCGCCCCAGTTCGAGGCGCTCCGAGATGGGTTGCTCACCTCGGCCCTCGTCGGCGTCAGCACACTCAACGGCCCGTTCGAGTCGAGCCGCGGCTTCGGCGTCACCTTCACCGAGGCCGGCAAACCCGAGCTGCTCTCGCGCTTCCCGATGCTGGCACCGTGGGTCGATCGCGCGCTGGGCGCTCCCGCGATTCGAGCGCTCACGCCCTTCTGGCGACGAACGCTCACGCGCCTGCCGAACGCCTGGTACCTGAACCTGCTGCTCGTGGGCCCTGGAGCCAGTGTCGCGCGCCACATCGACGGCACGCTCATGAAGCCCGCCGGCGTCACCAATCATCCACCCGAGTGCGTGTCGGTGCTCTACCTCTCCGTGCCATCAACGAAGGGCGGCGAGCTGGCGATCTGGAACGGCTCGATTCCCGTCGGCTTCATCGCGCCCAGACCGCGCGACGCGGTGCACTTCCGCGGGGATCTCGCCCACATGGTGCGCCCCTACGAAGGGCCGCCGGAGTCACGTCGCGCCTCACTCGTCATCGAGCAGTACCACTTCGAACCCGAAGCCCTCGCTCGGCTCCCGGCGTTTCATGTCGAGTCGCGGGCCGGCTTCGAGGGCTACCTGCGCTCGCACGCGAGCCGCCCACCGAGAGACTTCGAGCTCGAGCCCTAACCGACGCGCCTGTTGAGCCGCTCGCGGTACTCCTCGATGGGGAACAGCTCGACCTCGGCGCCACCACGACGCTTGCCGTCGGGCGAGTAGTCGAACGGATCATCGACGTCGCGAATGAGCCGCAGCATGTAGACGTAGATGAGCGTCAGCACCGGCACGAGAATGAACTCGGCGAGCTGCGACTTGTACTTCGCGCAGATGACGAGAATGAGAATGAGCGCGAGCAAGGTCTCGAGCAGCGCGTAGGCGGGCGGCAGAAAACCGGTGCGCGAGATGACGTCCATACGCGAGATCGTCTTTCGCAAGCTCGCCAGTTGCGGCACCGCGCGCGACGCGTACGGACCCGCACCATCGCGCTCGAGCGACTGCAGCACGTCATTGAAGCCGGTCAGCACCTCGAAGACCTGTGCCGTCGTCTTGCGTTTGTAGAGCCAGTCACGAATGCCGTCGGTCATGCCGAGCAACGAGCGGCGCATCTCTGCGAGCTTGATGGCCGGCCGAATCGAGGCGGCGAGCACGAGAATCTCTTCGAGGAGCTCGAGCGTCGTCGCGACCTCGGCCGGCAACTTCTCGGCCTCTTTGTAGTCGCTGATCGTGCCCGTCAGCAGGAAGCCAGTGAGGAAGACTCCGGCGGTCAGCACCACGCCCACGTCTGCGAAGTCGACCGCACCGCCCCAGCCCACCCCGAACTCGAGCACTGCCTTGATCGCCGTGACGACGGCCACGAACGGCAACGTCGTCAGCATCAACCGCCACTTGATCACGCGCGTCCCTCCGGCGGGCGACTGTACTCCCCGCTCGCCCGAAGTCCCTGCATGAAAGCCGCTCACGAGGTGGTTACGCTCGCCACCATGCGCTTCAAGGGAACCGAGTCGTACCTGACCAGTGAGAGTCTTCGTTCGGCCGTCGACTGTGCCGTCGCGCTCCAGCGGCCGTTGCTCGTCAAAGGAGAACCCGGCACGGGCAAGACCTTGCTCGCCGAGGCCATCGCCGCCGCGATGGGCCTCAAGCTGCTCACGTGGACCGTGAAGTCGACGACGAAGGCGCAAGACGGCCTGTACGTCTACGACGCGGTTCAGCGCCTGCACGACAGCCGCTTCAACGACAAAGACGTGCGCGACATTCGCCAGTACATCCGCCACGGGCCGCTGGGAGAGTCGTTCGCTGCGCCCGAGCGCCGCGTGCTGCTCATCGACGAGATCGACAAGGCCGACCTCGAGTTCCCCAACGATCTGCTGCACGAGATCGATCGCATGCGCTTCAAGGTGATCGAGACCGACGAAGAGGTCGTCGCGAAGCACCGGCCCGTGGTGGTCATCACCTCGAACAACGAGAAGGATCTGCCCGACGCGTTCCTGCGCCGCTGCGTGTTCCACTTCATCGAGTTCCCCGACCGCGACCTCATGCAGCGCATCGTGCACGTGCACCACGCCGACATGGCCGAGCGGCTCGTCGACCAGGCCCTCGGGGTCTTCTACGAGCTGCGTGCGTTCTCGCGTCTGCGCAAACGCCCCTCGACGAGCGAGCTGATCGACTGGCTCGCAGCGCTCAAGTCTGCCGGCATCACCAGCGTGAAGCTCGACGAGCAGCTGCCGTTCATCGGCGCCCTGCTCAAGCGCGAGCAGGATCTCATGGCCTTCGCCGATCAGTTCGGCGGGAAGCTCCCCAAGAGGGCGTGATGTTCGTTCCCTTCCTCTACGAGCTGCGCAGCCGGAAGGTGCCCGTCGGTGCGACCGAGGCCGTGGCGTTGGGGCAGGCGCTCGTTCAAGGCCTGCACGACAGCTCGCTCGAGGGCTTCTATTTCGTCGCCCGCGCGCTGCTGATTCACGACGAGAAGCACCTCGACGCGTTCGACCAGGCCTTCGCGAAGTACTTCCAGGGCATCGAGTCGTCGGCCATGGAGATCACCGAGCAGCTGCTCGAGTGGGTGCGCGAGGCGAAGCAACCCGATCGCATGCTGACGCCCGAAGAGAAGGCGCTGCTCGATCAGCTCGATCTCAAGACGCTCGAGCAGCTCTTCGAGCAGCGCATGAAGGAGCAGAAGGAGCGCCACGATCGCGGCAACAAGTGGATCGGCACGGCGGGCACCTCTCCCTTCGGCAACACCGGCAAGGCCGCGCGTGAAGGCATGAAGGTCGGCGACGCGGCCGGCATGCGCAGCGCGGTGCGAATGGCCTCGGAGCGCGCCTACAAGGAGTACCGCGACGATCTCGTGCTCGACGTGCGCCAGATGCAGCTCGCCTTGCGCAAGCTGCGGGCGTTCGCGCGGGAAGGAGCCCACGACGAGCTCGATCTCGACGCCACCATCACCGAGACGGCGCGCAACCTCGGCGATCTCGAGGTCGTCACCCGGCCTCCGCGCAAGTCGAACACCCGCGTCATTCTCTTGATGGACGTGGGCGGCTCGATGGATCCTTTCGCGCACCTCGTCTCGCGGCTCTTCACCGCAGCGAAGAAGGCGACGCACTTTCGCGAGCTGCGCACGTACTACTTCCACAACTGCATCTACGGCCGCGTCTACAAGCAGGCGAGCTTCCGCGACCCGATCACCCTGCCCCAGCTCTTCGCCGAGACCGATCGCCGCTACAAATTGATCGTCGTCGGCGACGCACTCATGGCGCCCTGGGAGCTGATGAGCGTCTCGGGCTGGAGCGACGACGAAGGCCTCGAGGGCGTCGTGCACCTCATGCGCCTGCGCGAGCACTTCACCGCGAGCTGCTGGCTCAACCCCGAGCCGCCGTCGAGCTGGTGGCAGACGACCGTCGACGTCATCCGCAAGGTGTTTCCGATGTACCCTCTCACCCTCGAAGGGCTGGGAGACGCGGTCGGCCAGCTGACGAAGGCGAGGTAGACGTCGATGGCGAAGGACACGCAGGACCTGCGCACGTGGCTGCCGACGATCGCGCTCTTCGGGGGGCTCGAGGAGCCCGCGCTCAAACGAGTGATCACCATGCTGGGCGAGCATCACTTCGAGCCTGGCTCCGAGGTCTGCAAACAGGGAGAAGCGGGCCGCGCGATGTTCCTCGTGCGCCACGGAGAGGTGGTCGTCTGCCGCGACGACGAGAGCGGCGCGCGCCGGAAGTTCATTCGTATGGGCTCGGGCGAGTTCTTCGGCGAGATGACGCTGATCGACATTCAGAAGCGCAGCGCGACCGTCGTCGTCGAGAAGCCGTCGCTCGTCTACTCGCTGGGCAACCGCGATCTCTACAACCTCTACCAGGAGGACCCGGCGACCTACGTCATGATCCTCCAGAACCTCTGCCGCGAGCTCTCGCGCCGCCTGCGCGTGACGAACAACCGCCTGCAGACCCTCGCGAGCGAGGTCGACGACGAAGACGAGCGCACGCTCATTCGCCCGTCGGTGAAGAAGCTCTGATCAGTCGCGAAGGCTGACCCGCACCAGTACCTCGGGTTTGATCTTCAAGGTGCCGAGCATCGCGCTGAAGGGCTTGATACCGAAGTCACGCTGATCGAAGCGGAACTCGGCGGTGGTGACGCCGGCGCTCTTCTGGAGCGAACCCGTCAGCGTCTTCGTCACGCCGTGCAGCGTGAGGCGTCCTTCCATCTGGGTGTCGGTCGTTCGAACGGACTCGAACCGCGCCGTCGGGTGCTTGCGCACCTCGAGCACGTCAGAGAGCGTGTTCTTCTCGATGTCGGCCTTCATCGACGCAGACAACGTCGAGGGGTCGTCTCTGCCGTCCTTCACCGCCGTCACCACCCGAAGCGAGCCCGCCTCGAACTCGGCGGCATAGCGCTCGGCCTCGTGATCGAGGGTGAAGCGGGTCAGCTGGAGCTTCAGATCGTGGGCCACCGCCGAGAGCAGGCCTTCCTTGAACGTGAAGACGAGCACCTCGGCCTTCGATGAATCGAGACGCGGCATGTCTGGAGTATAGGCCCGCGCATGATCAAGAAGGCCGCCGTCTTCGTCGTGGCAGTCGTGCTCTTCATCGGAGCCATCGGCGCGCTGCTGTCTCGCGAGTGGCACGTCGAACGAACCGTGCGCATCGAGGCGACGCCCGATCGCGTGCTGCCGTTCGTCGCCAACCTGCGCAAGTGGCAGGACTGGGCCGTGTGGACGAAGGCGCTCGACCCCAAAGTGGTGAACACGTTCGCCGGCCCCGATCAGGGCGTTGGCGCACGCTGGCAATGGCAGGGGCCGGTGATGGGTCGCGGTGCGATGACCATCACCGCCGCCGACGAGACTGGGGTGTCGATCGATGAAGCCATCGAGTCCGACGCGGTGAACGCACACTCACGGCTGTCGCTTCGCCCCGACGGCCCTGCGACGATCGTCACCTGGAGCGACGATGGAACGCTCCCGCCGATGGGCGGCTTCTTTCGAGAGCAGCTCGAGCACCAGCTCGGTGCGCACTTCGAGCAGGGGCTGGCAGCGCTGAAGACGCTCGTCGAGAAGCAGCCTGCTCCGCAGCCGTTGCCGCCCCCGTCGTCGCTCGAGAACCTGAACCTGCCCGACGCCGGGTGAGCGACGTCAGACGCGCGTCTTGAAGAACGCCACCGTCTTCGCGAGCCCGTCGACGAGCGACACCTTCGGCTCCCAGCCCAGCAGGGCCTTCGCGCGCGTGATGTCGGGCTTGCGTTGCTTCGGGTCGCCTTCGGGCAACGGCTGGTGAACGATCTTCCCGCCGCCACCAGCGGCTGCGCGCACGGCCTCGGCGAACTCGAGCATCGTGCGCTCGTCGGGGTTGCCGATGTTCACCGGGTCAGCGACATCGGAGGCTCCGAGCCGCGCGATGCCTTCGACCATGTCGTCGACGTAGCAGAACGAGCGCGTCTGCTTGCCGTCGCCGAAGACGGTGAAGTCTTCGCCACGCAGCGCCTGCCCGACGAAGGCCGGCACCACGCGCCCGTCGTTGAGCCGCATGCGCGGGCCGTAGGTGTTGAAGATGCGAACGATGCGGGTCGACACGCCACGCGAGCGGCGAAACGCGCTCACCAGCGCCTCTCCATACCGCTTGGCCTCGTCGTACACGCTTCGCGGCCGGGTCGGGTCGACGTTGCCCGAGTACGACTCTGGCTGCGGGTGCACGAGCGGGTCGCCGTAGATCTCCGAAGTCGACGCCTGCAGGAAGATGGCCTTCTTCTCCTGCGCCAGCTCGAGGCCACGCAGCGTGCCTTCGGAGCCGGTGCGCATCGTCTCGAGCCACAACACCGCGTAGTCGGCCGGAGACGCGGGCGAGGCGAGGTTGAAGACGAAGTCGACGGGGCTGCGCACGGGAATCGGCGCGCAGATGTCGTGCTTCACGAAGTCGAAGCGAGCTTCGTTCTTCAGGCCGACCAGGTTGCGCTCGTCACCCGTCGCCAGGTTGTCGACCGCCGTCACCGCTTCGGCGTCTGCGGCCAGCAGGCGCTCGCACAAATGGGAGCCCACGAAGCCGGCTCCACCGAGCACCACGATTCGCTTGCCGCGATACGTATTCACGGCGCGGCTCCATAGCCTGCACCGTCAGAGGACCGAACGAGAATCAGGCCCTACAGTCCCGGCAGACGAGATTGCCCCGGCAACTGGTCCTTGTAGCGCTCGAGCACCAGGTCGATGCCCTGGCGGATGTACTCAGCCACCGGCACCTTGGTCTTCTGGTTCAAGAGCTTGAGTAGCTCGTTCTGCTCAGGCGTGATGTAGATCGTGGTGCTGATCTTCTTGCGCGCCATAGCGATTCACGACGCTATGTCGACTCGGCTATAGGGCAATTAAATGACCTCGATGAGCCTCGTGCGGAAGTCCCTGGTGGTGGGTGCCCTCGCCTCGCTGGCGGTGGGTTGTGCGTCGAGCAAGAGCGCCGAGAAGAGCGACGGCAAGACGACCGACAACGGTGACGCCACGGTGGTGTCCGAGAACATCAAGCAGAAGAAGTCGGGCGACGAGACCCAGACCGAGACCGATCTCAACGGTGACAAGAAGCCCGACGTCTTCTCGTACACGGTGAAGGCCAAGAGCGCCGACGGCAAAGACATCGACCGCCTCGTCCGCAAAGAGCTCGACATCAACGCCGACGGGAAGATCGACATCAGCCGCACCTACGACGAGCGCGAGCAGATCTCGCGTGAGGCCCTCGACCTCGACTTCGACGGCAAGGTCGACCAGGTGAACTTCTACGAGAAGGGCGTCATCGTTCGGAAAGAGCGCGACCTCTCGTCAGCCGGCAAGCCATCGCTCTGGCTCTTCTTCGAGAAGGGCAAGCTGGTTCGCAAAGAGCGCGACACCAACGGCGACGGCCGCGTCGACTACTGGGAGTACTGGGAGAACGATCAGGTCGACCGCATCGGCGAAGATCTCGACGGCGACGGCAACGTCGACAAGTGGACGAAGAACCCCGACTCCGAGACCTGATCAGTTGTTGGTGACGATGCCGGCGATCGACGTCTCGCGCTTGAAGTCGGCGAGGTAGGTGTTGGCGGCGTCTTTCGAGCCGAAGCGGCCCATGCGCACGCGGAACCACGTGCCCTTCCCCGCCACGTTCGCTTCGATGATGAACGGCGCGTAGCCCTTGTCGCGCAGCCCGGCGGCGAACCGCTCGGCCTCGGCCTTGTCCTGGTACGCCGAGAGCTGCAGTGTCCACGAACCTTCGGCCGACGGCGTCGGCGCCTCGGGCGCCTTCTGCACCTTGCCGAACGCCTCTTTCAGCGCGCCCGCGTCGTTGGTGCGGGTGGCGACGGGCTCCGACTTCGGCGTCTCGGGCAGCCGCGTGGGCGCCTCGACGGGCTTCACCTCGGCGACCTTGACCTCGGCCGGCTTCGGCTCGTCGGCCTTCACGGGCTCGGAAGGCTTCGGCGCGTCGACCTTGAGCTCGGCCGGCTTCAGCACGATCACGTTCTTCACGGGCTCGGGCGCGGGCACCGGCTCGGGCGCGCGCTTGGTGAGCTCTTCCTGGAACGTCAGCGGCTGCGCCTTGTCGGCCTGCGCGAGCGCCTCGGTCTTCTGATCAGCAGCCGAGAGAATGTCGGCCGGCTGATCGAGCTTCTGGCTCTCGGTCGAGAGCTTCTTGCCGACGACGACGCCGAGCACGAAGACGCCGCCCAGCACGACCAGCGACGCAACGGTGAGGGTGACGATCTGGCGGCTGTCGAGAGACAGCTCGTACTTCTCTTTCAGTCGGTGGGAGTCGCGCATGACGTGTTGCGAACGGTAGCGCGATGCAGCAGCCCGTCAATTTCCGGCGCTGACTGATCAGTTGTTGAGCGCGCCTTGCAGAATCCACCGCTCGATGAGCGCCGTCGCAGGTGGATCGACCGAGAACAGCCCCGCGGTTCCGAACGGCATGGGCTGACCAGTCGACTGCGTGGCCGTGATCTTCTGGAAGAGCAGACTCCCGCTCGGGTTGTTCGGCGTGACGCGCGCACGAACGTCGGCGTACGTCGCGCGGTTCGTGTGACAGCTCACGCAGTAGTTCGAGAACACCGGCACGAGGTCGGTCATGAACGAGACCGGCGGCCCCGCGTCGGGACGCCCGGCGTCCATCACGCCGGAGTCCACCCGGCCGGCGTCCATCGAGCCCGCGTCCATCGTGCCGGCGTCGATGCGTACTCCGGAGTCGACGACCCCCGAGTCGATGCGGCCCGCGTCGACCCCCGCGTCGATGATCGGCCCGGCGTCGAAGAGCCCTGCATCGAAGTTGATCGAAGCGTCACGCGGCCCGGGGAAGTTCGCGTCGTAGTCGCCGCCGTCGAACGTCTCGCACACGCCGGTGCGGCACAGCTCGTTCGCCTGGCAGGCGAGGCACATGGAGCCGCCGGAACCGCACTCGAAGACCGCCGTGCCCGCGAGGCACTCTCCGTTCGAGTCGCAGCAGCCCTGGCAGGTCGAAGGACCGCACGGTTTTGGCGCAGGGCCGCACGAGGCCATGGAGATCGTGAACCCGAACACCACTCCGAAGACGACGGCAGACGAAACGCGCATGAGCGCGGCAGCCTACCCCAGCTCGCCCCGGCTACCGCAGCCGCAGATCCATCGGGCCTTCGAGCTCGACCTTCATCCCTTCGTCGACCAGCGTCGCCTCGGCGCCATCAGGCAGCACGAGCCGAATCGTGCGCCCGAGATCGTAGATCTCGTCTTCGAGCAGCACCGCAGTGGCGAGATCGTCGGTCTCGGCGAACACGAAGTCGTCATCCACCTCGAGGCGGCGAAGGCTCGAGCCCAGCGGCCCGGCGTGCACGTGGGGAACCCCGACGCGTTTCGGCGGAGGCGGCAGCGTCGACGGGCCTTCGAGCTTCGGACCAGACCCGAGCGTCGCGAGCCCATCGGGGGTGAAGAACGCGCGCAGATAGTCGCCGGTGGTCGGGTCGTTCGAAGCGAGGGCGCTGGCAGGCGTGAAGTGGGTGTCGGTGTAGCGGGCCTGCACGGCGTCGGCAGGCGCGTTCTCGAGCTTCTTCAGCTTCACGTTCTCGAGCACGTAGCGCTCGACGGCGACGGCTTCGATCTTCGCTTCGGTGAGCTCGCCGATGACGACGCTGTCACCCTTCTCGAGCACCTTCATCGCGCCGCCAAAACACTCGAGGAGCGTCGGCCCCTGCGCCTTCACCTTGTCGGCGGGAGCGAGCCGCGAGCCGACCGCGATCGGCCGATCGGTGTCGCCCTTCATCAACAGCGGCGCCGCCGCCGAGTGCAGCCCACACACGGGCGTGTTCGACGGTTTCGTGCAGGCAAGGCCCGCGACCATGACGATCGCGAGCCAGCGCCTCACAGAATCCACCCGCCGCCGACGACCTCGTCGCCTTCGTAGAACACGGCCGCCTGCCCCGGCGTCACGGCCTTCGCCGGCGTCTCGAGCGTCACGGCGACGTGGCCATCGGCGTCGATCGAAACGCGCCCTGCCGTACCAAGGTGCCGGTGACGAATTCGAATCTGCAGTGGGCGCTCCACGGGAGCCTTGCCGTCGACCCACTTCGGCCGCAGCAGGTTGAAGGTCTCGCGCGCGATGGCATCGGCAGGCCCGACCACGACCTTCCGCGAGTCGGCCTCGATGCGCTGCACGTACATCGCCTCGCCCTGCGCTGGCACGGGCAAGCCACGACGCTGACCGATCGTGAACTTGTGAATGCCGTCGTGCGTTCCCAGCACCGCGCCGTCGGTGGACACCACGTCGCCCTTCGGCTGTGGGCCCGCGACCTTCTCGACGAAGCGCGCGTAGTCACCGTCGGGCACGAAGCAGATCTCCATGCTCTCGAGCTTGGCGCTGGTGACGAGGCCGTGCCGCTCGGCGATGGCGCGCACCTCGGCCTTCGCGAGGTGACCGACGGGAAAGAGCAGATCCTTCAGCTCGTCCTGGCCGAGGGTGAAGAGGAAGTACGACTGATCCTTCGCGGCATCGAGCCCGCGGCGGAGCACGTAGCGGCCATCGTCACGCTGCTCGACGCGCGCGTAGTGACCGGTCGCCAGCTTCGCGCCAAGCGCCCTCGCCCGCTTCAGCAGGAAGCCGAACTTCACGTCCTCGTTGCAGGAGACACAGGGAATGGGCGTCTTGCCGTTGAGGTAGTTCTGCACGAACGGCGTGACGACCCGCTCCTTGAAGAGCTCTTCGACGTTCGCGACGTAGAACGGAATGCCCAGGCGCTCGGCCACACGGCGCGCGTCGTCGATGTCGTCGGGGCTGCAGCAGCTTCCACACTGCGCCTTCGACTCGTAGCTCCACACGCGCAGGGTCATGCCGATGACCTCGTGGCCCTGCTCCTTCAAGAGAGCGGCCGCCGCCGAAGAGTCGACGCCGCCTGACATGGCCACCACGATGCGCATGGCTCCCCGATGCCACAGCCTGATGAGTCCTGAAAGCACCCTCACTGCCCGGTTTTCCACAGCACAACCACCAGGACCTACACGGCGCGTCACAGGGAGGTGCCGTGGTGTCGGGTCGACTTTCAACAGGCCAGCCACTTGAATTTGCTGGCTTTGTGGACAACCCCAGCCCCGTTTCCACAACTCGGCAGGGTTCGCCCCCTCGGGTTTGTGAAAACGGAGCGGGCCCGTGTGGGAAAGCCTGTGGAGACCCTCAGGCGGGCGGTTTCCACGAAGCCAGCAGGCCCTTGAGCGCCTCGGGGGTGTTCAGGGAGGGCTCGTCGAGCACGCGCTCGAGCAGAAAGGCAGACGCCTGGCCGATGACGGGCGACGGGCCCACCTGCAGCGCGGCCATGATCTGAGAACCGTTGAGGGCGAGGGCCTTCGTGTTCAAGGGCGGGTTGGTCGCAAGCAGGGCGTGAACGCGAGCCCCGATCGAGGTGTCGAGGCCCCTCGCCTGCGCGAGCTGAAGAATGGCCGGCGCGTACTCGGCCTTCACCGAAGCGAGCCAGCGACGCAGCATCGGATCGGTGGCGTCGGCTCCGGGCAGCAGCTGGTGCTGAACGAGGTGCGCGGTATCGGTGGCCACCTTCACGGGGTACTTGAGCCGCATCACGACATCGCGGGGCGAGCTGCAGTCGTGCAGCAGCACCGCGAGCCGCACCGAGAGATCGACCGGAGCGCGGCCAATCGCTTCGGCCTCGACGCCGATCGCCTCGGGCAGAAACTCGTTCAGCAGCCCGGTTCGCCGCGTGAGCTCGAAGCCCTGCACGGCGAGCGGCGCCAGCAGCAGCTTGGTGAACTCCTGGTTGATGCGCTCGGTGGCGACCTTGCGAAAGACGTGCAGCGTCTGCGGAATCGCGGCTTCGGTCTCGGCGTCGATGGAGAAGCCGAGCACGGTCGCGAAGCGCACGGCCCGCATGGCGCGCAGGCCGTCTTCGAGGAAGCGCTCCATGGCGCTGCGCACGCAGCGAATCGTCTTCGTCTCGAGATCCTTCTGGCCTCCGAAGGGGTCGACGAGCCGCTTGCTGAGCGGGTCGAAGGCCATTGCGTTGATGGTGAAGTCGCGGCGCGAGAGATCGGCCTCGATGTCGGTGTGGAACTCGACCTTCGAAGGGCGGCGGCCGTCGAGGTACTCGGCCTCGACGCGAAACGTGGTGACCTCGACGTGTTCGCCGCGCACCACGACGGTGACGGTGCCGTGCTCGATGCCGGTGGGAATGACGCGCTTGAAGGCCTGCTGCACCTGCTCGGGCCGCGCGCTGGTGGCGAGATCGAAGTCCTTCGGCTTCTCGCCACGCAAGATGTCGCGCACGCAGCCGCCGACGAGGAACGCCTGGTGACCCGCCGTGAGCAGGCCCTGCAACACCTCGAGCACCGCGGGGGGAATGACGGCGCGCTCCAGCCGCTGAGCGTTCGTGTCCGTCATGGTGACCTCACCTTCGTTTCAGTGATCCCAGCAAGAATCGAACTTGCGACCTGCGGTTTAGGAAACCGCCGCTCTATCCAACTGAGCTATGGGACCGGTTGACTGCGGAGCGTCTCTATCAACGACGCCACTCGCGGGGAACGCCTTCAAAGCCTGCGCGACGTTCGAGCTCCGAGAGGTCGGCCTTCGCGCGGACCAGCGCCTTGCGGTTGAGCTCGAGGCGTTCCTTCGCGCGCTCGAACTCGGGGTTGAGGGTGAAGACGCAGGGCGCGGTGACGACTCCCGGGTTTGGAACGACGACCTGATTCTGAACGACGACGCTCCCCTGGACGCCCCCGCCGATGCCGGCCTGACCCGAGACGGTGACCGAGGAGCCGCTGCCGACCCCGACGCCGCCCGGGACGACCCAACCACCGCCGTAGCCGTACAGGCACTGGTAGCGGGCCGCGACGGGCAGGCCGTTCACGTCTTCGACCTTCTTGCGATCGACCTCGATCTCGTCCTGCAGGCGGGCGATGCGCTCGTTGGCTTCGCGAAAGGCTGCGCGCCACTCCCGCTCGGCGCGGTTCGGGTCGGCGGCTTCGACGACGACCACCGGCTTCGCGGGAGCCACCGTCTTCTCGGCGGGCCGGGGCTCCTCTTTCTGCAGCGTCACCGTGCTGATCTCGGCGCCCTCGGTCGTCTTCGCCTTCACGTTGGCGGGCACCGAGCCGGGGTTGTCGGTGAAGTGCGTGACGCCGTCTTTGTCGGTCCACGTGTAGACCTGCGCGAGCGCCGTCGAGCCGACGAGACAACTCAACAGCAGCGAGCGAGCCATGAAGCCGACGGTAGTGCGCTGCCCTGGAAATGAAAAACCCCTCGGGGATGCCGAGGGGTTTCTTGTGGGCACACCAGGTTTCGAACCTGGGACCCCCGCCGTGTGAAGGCGGTGCTCTACCGCTGAGCTATGTGCCCTGCTCTGCTGAAAAAACGGAGCGCTACGTGCCACGCCGAAACTGCACTGTCAACGAGAGAAGCCGACGCGTGATCGATCGCGCGCCTGACGTGCTCAGACGCGGTTGAGCTTCTCGTCGAGCGCCTTGATGCGCTTCTTCAGCGACGACAACGAGCGGCCGAGATCCTTGAAGTCGGCCTTGGTGGCGAAGTTGAGCTGGTGCATCACCACCGTCTGCGTCTTGTCGACGGCGGCCTTGCCACGCTGCACGGTGCCGATGGCCTCGGCGATCTTCTGCGCCCGCTTCTCGTCGGCGAACAGGCGCTCCATGGCCTTCGCCGAGAACCCCATCGCCTTCTCCGTCAGCTGCTTTCGAAGTCCCATCGTCATCCCCCCTGCTTCAGCTGCGCGAGCCAGCGCTCGGCCAGCCCACGGTGATTGAGGCGCGCGATGATCGGCTGCAGGTTGCCGCGCACCCAGAGGCGCTTCTGCACGATGGCCGCGATCGGATCCAGCCCCCCATCGATGAGCTCTCGAAAGGTCGCGTCGTCGGCGCGCGCTTCGTAGGCGACCTCTTCATCGGCGAGGTCTGATGGGCTGACGAACGCAGGCGGCGGAAACCGCCCATTCACCGGAGCCTTCAAGAACACGCAGAGCGCTCCGGTCGGCCGCTCGATGGTGATGCCGAAGTCACCTTCCCAGCCCTGCGCCGCGCTCGGGAGCTGCTCGTCGGCGTTGAGCAGCTCGATGGCGCGCGTGATGAACGCTTCGGTGAACATCACCCGCCCCCGAGCAGGCGCTTGATGCTCGAGAAGAGCCCGCCCTTCTCGGCGGCGTCGCGCTCTTCCTGCTGGCTGCGCTTCTCCATCGCCTCGGCGAGCGCCTTCTTGAGGATCTCGGGCGTGTCGCGGGTGGCCAGCTTGACCTCACGCGGGTCGCCCGCGTCTTCGAGAAACACGTGCAGCAGGCACTCCTGATCGACCTTGAAGTCGATGCGTTTGCCCGTCGTCGCGGCCGGCAGCTTCACGGTGCCGAGGTACTCGTTGTCGACGATGAACTCGCTGTCGCCCTGGAAGATGTCGATCTCGATGAACGGCGCGCCCGGCTTCTGCGGCGGCGGCACGCGGAAGCTCTTCACCATCGGCACGCGGTGGTTCTTCTCGATGATCTTCCGGAAGCGGCCCGTCGGCAGGCCGTAGCCGATGGGCATCGACACGGCGTCGAGCAGGGTGACCGAATCAGGCGAATCCATCGACTCGCCGAGCAGCGCCGCGCCCAGCGCCACGCACTCGTCGGGGTGCACGCCCTTGCGCGCCGGTTTCCCGAAGTGCTCCTGAATGCGCTGCTGCACGAGCGGCATGCGGCTCTGACCACCGACGAGAATCACCTCGTCGATCGACGAGCGCGTGATGCCCTTCTCGGTGAGCACGTCGTCGCAGATCTCGAAGGTGCGATCGACGAGGTCGCGGGTGAGCGAGTTGAGCTGCTCGCGCGAGAGCGGCACCTTGAGATCGAGCGGCTTGCCCTTGCGCTCCTCGACGTACGGCAGCTCGATGGTGACGTTCTGCATCAACGAGAGATCGATCTTCGCGGCCTCAGAGGCGTTCTTCACGCGTTGCATGGCGATCGGGCTCTTCGTGAGATCGACCTTGTTCTCCTTGAGGAACGTCTCGACCACGAAGTCGATGATGCGGTTGTCGAAGTCGATGCCGCCGAGGAACGTGTCGCCGCCGGTCGCGACGACCTCGAAGACGTTGTTCTTCACCTCGAGCACCGAGACGTCGAACGTGCCGCCGCCCAGGTCGTACACGAGGATGCGTTGATCGAGCCCGCGGTTGAAGCCGTACGCCAGCGCCGCCGCGGTGGGCTCGTTGACGATGCGCTTCACGTTCAGGCCGGCGATCTGGCCCGCGTGCTTCACGGCCTGGCGCTGGTTGTCCGTGTAATAGGCGGGCACCGTGATCACGGCCTCGGTGATCGGCCCCTGCAGGAACTGCTCGGCGATCGTCTTCACCTGCCCGAGCACCATCGCGGAGATCTCGGGCAACGAGTACACGCGCCCGCCGAGCGACACCGCGGCGTCTCCATCTTCGCCCGCGACGATCTCGTACGAGTAGTAGCTCTTGAGCGCCTGCACGACGCGCGAGTCGAACTTGCGGCCGATGAGGCGCTTGGCGCCATAGATGGTGTTGCGCGGGTTGGTGACGATCTGATCGCGCGCGACACCGCCGACCACGAGATCTCCGCGCGGAGAGAGCGAGACGACCGACGGGAGAATCAGCGTGCCCTTGTCGGTGGGCACGATGCGCGGCACACGATTCTTCACCGACGCCACCAGCGTGTTGGTGGTGCCGAGGTCGATGCCGACGATGCGGCCCTTCTCCGCCATGGCGCGTGTTCGTAGCACGCTCACCCCGAGCCGCCCCGGCCGAATTTCCGCTCCGCGCCTCTCCCGTCGAGCCGCGATGGGCTACATGGCGCAACCGCAATGAACGTCGTCTTCTACGGACTCGTCCTGGTGGCGTGCCTCTCGGCGGTGATCTTCGGAACCCCGGGCGAGGTGGGCAAGGCCGCGATGGACAGCGCGAAGTCGAGCGTCGAGCTCGCCATCGGGCTCGTCGGCGCGATCTCGCTCTTCCTGGGGCTGATGAAGATCGTCGAAGAGGCTGGCGGCCTGAAGGTGATGGCGAAGCTGATTCGCCCCGTCATGGTGCGCCTGTTCCCCGACGTGCCGCCCGATCACCCGGCCATGGGCGCGATGGTGATGAACATCGCGGCGAACGCGCTCGGGCTCGGCAACTCCGCGACGCCGTTCGGGCTCAAGGCGATGAAGGAGCTCGACACGCTCAACACCGAGAAGGGCACCGCGACCAACGCGATGGTGCTCTTCCTCGCGATCAACACGAGCGGTGTGTCGTTGCTGCCGACGGGCGTGATCGGGCTGCGCGCGCTGAAGGGCTCGAC
>JAACJQ010000325.1 GCA_016879935.1 Archangiaceae bacterium
CACGTGGCTGGCGTGAAGCTGCGTCAGCGACTGCTCGGCGGGTAGTGCGCGTCGGCGCGCTGTGCTCTCTTCCCCGGCGTGCGTTGCGCGTGGCTCCTCGTCATCGCCCTCGGCTGTGGGTGCACGTGCCGCCCAGCCACCGTCACGCCCATCGAGCTGAGGCTGCGCGCGGAGCCGACGCAGCTCGATCTCGGCCGCCCGTGGACACAGACCACCGTCACCGCGCCGCTCACCATCATCAACGACTCGCGCGGCTCCGCGACCGTCGACGTCGTCATGGATGGCCCCGTCTTCTCGGCGCCCACCACGTTGACGCTCGCTCCGGGAGACAACGCGATCGACGTGAGGGCGACCTCGGACGTGGCGGGCGCGAAGGACGGCGTCTTGCGCCTGGTGCTCGAGGGCCAGACGGCGCTCGAGGTGCCCCTGGCCGTCACCTTCCGCGAACCGCCCGACTGTGGGCAGGCCAGCGAGTGCTCGACGCTGCGCTTCGATCGGCAGACGAGCCAGTGCGTCTTCGAGCCGCGCACCAACGGAGTCGCCTGCGGGCTCAGCGATCGCTGCCTCTCTGACGGGCGTTGTCTCAATGGAGAGTGCGTCGGCCAGCCCGTGCAGTGTGACGACGACGATCCCTGCACGGTCGACGTCTGCGAGACGGTGCGTGGCTGCGTCGCGTTGCCGCGCATCTGCCCGAACCCGTCGCCCTGCCTGACGGGCGTGTGCTCGCGTGATGGCGGCTGTGGCTCCGTGCCGGTCGTCGATGGCCAGCGCTGTGGAAACCTGAGCGCCACCTCGTGCACCTCGGTCGAGATCTGCGTGAACGGCCAGTGTGTCGAGCGGGATCCTCCCGATGGGTTTCTCTGCTCCGTCGCGAGCCCGTGCCGTGGCGAAGGGCGGTGTCAGGGAGAGGTCTGCGTCGTTCCTCCCGCCCGGCCGCTGGTCGCGACGTGGGAGGCGGGCGGGCTGCTCGACGATGGTGGCGTGGGCGATCAATGGACCGACGTCTTCGTGGGCGTCGACGGTGGGGTGGTGCTCTCGAGCTACTTCGGTACGCCGCCGATGGTACAGGCGCCGACGGGGCGTCGGTTGCCCTCGGCCTCACGGCGCTGCCTCGCGTGGAACGATCTCGTGGTGTGCGCCGACACGCCCGCGCAGGCGGTCACCGCGGTGAGCGCGCGCACCGGCATTCCGGCGTGGGTCTACTCGCGGGTGCTGGTCGATCTGCCGTCGCTCGCCTTGCCCGACTGGGAGACGTTTCTCGCGCGGCTCGTGGTGCTGGGGCCGACGCGGCTCGGCGTGCTCTACGAGTCGCGGCGAATCGAGGCCATGCGCGAGACGAACTGCCGGCGCTTCTCGTTCGTGGTGCTCGACGATGCGGGGCAGCGGGTGGTGGCGCGGCTCATCGACGACCCCATCTTCCTCACCTGCAATCACCCGCACTCGTACGGGGTCGCGTCGGATCCTCGAGGCAATCTCTTCTTCGCCTTCACGCCGAGCGCCAACGTGTCGCCTGCGCTGCCCGACCCCAACGCGGCTGGCACGGTGATCATGAGCTACTCCCCCGCGGGCGTGCGGCGCTGGCGGCACTTCGTCGCCAACATGCCGGGTGGAGAGATCGCCGTCGGCCGCGGCCTCATCACCGTCGAAGCGGGTCAATCGATCTACGACGCTGCGCGCGGCGTGGTGGTCGACACGTTCAGCATTCCGTTCGGGGAAGGGCTGATCGCGGACGAGTGGGTGGTGGCGGGGCCGAAGGGCGTCGACGTCGAGCTGCGGCAACCAGGCACCGACGGCGGCACCGTGCGGTTCGGCTCCTCGGCCATGGCCTCATCGCGGAGCGGGCTGCGTGGCGCGTCGTGGAACGGGGCTCCCGTCGCGCTGCGGCTCTCGGAGGCCGGTGGCACGTCGCTGCTCGAGGCCTTTCCGCTCTCGCGCTTTCAGTCGGGCACGGTGCAGCCGTTGTGGAGCTGCGAGGTGCCCGATGGCGGCGCTCCCGTCTCGTTCGAGGTGAAGCCCAACGCGCTGGTGATCATGACCGACCCGCAGCCCGGAGGCGCCGGCCTCTGCGAGAACTGCGACCCGCCCTGGGCGCTGACGCACAGCCGCTTCCTCGAGGTGCCAGTGCCCCGCATCGAACCGCCGCACATGCCCTGGCCCGGGCCGTGGGGCGGCGCTGGCCACGATCACCAGGAAGACTGAACGAGTAGACAGTCAGGTTGGTTGCGAAGGGGGAGGGGGTGGCCTATGCGCCGCTCCATGACCAACCCTCTGCGCAGTGCCTTCTTCGCAGTGTCGATCGCCTTCGCGCTCGTCGGCTGCAAAAACGAAAACGGTGGCGGTACCAAGGCCCCGCCCGCTGCGCAGGTGCAGCTCGTCTCGGCCGAGAACCCCGACACCGTGCTCGCCAAGCTCAACGGCAAGGAGATCAAGCTGAAGGAGGTCGACGACGTCGTCGGCGCGAAGATCAAGGAGCTCGACAAGCAGAAGTTCGAGACGCGCAAGCAGGGCCTCGAGCAGCTGATCGTTCAGTCGCTCGTGAAGGACGCGGCCGGCAAGGAAGGCAAGACCGAGGAGCAGTTCCTCAAGGCGAACATCGACGAGAAGCTGCCGCCTCCTCCCGACGCCGAGATCGCGAAGGTCTTCGAAGAGAACAAGTCGCAGATGCCGCCCGGCTCGACGCTCGAGTCGATGCGCCCGCAGATCATCGGCTTCCTGCAGCAGGAGCAGAAGCGCCAGATCGCGATGAAGCTGTTCGGTGATCTCCGCGCCAAGGCGCAGGTGCAGGTGCTGCTGTCGGAGCCCCGCGTCACGGTCGAGGCCAAGGGCCCGGCGAAGGGCGCGTCGGAGGCGAAGGTCACCATCGTCGAGTTCTCGGACTTCCAGTGCCCGTTCTGCAGCAAGGCCGAGCCGAGCGTCGACGAGGTCATGAAGAACTACTCCGACAAGGTGAAGGTGGTGTTCCGCCACTTCCCGCTCGACTTCCACGAGAAGGCCTTCAAGGCGGCCGAAGGTGCGGCGTGTGCCGAGGAGCAGGGCAAGTTCTGGGAGTTCCACAAGACCCTCTTCGCGAACCAGGGCGCGATCGACGTGAACGATCTGAAGACGCACGCGAAGACGCTCGGGCTCGACACGGGCAAGTTCAACGACTGCCTCGACAACGGCAAGATGCGCGCGAAGGTCGACGCCGACATGGCGGCCGGCCGCGCGGTGGGCGTGAACGGCACGCCGGCGTTCTTCATCAACGGCATCGCCATCTCGGGCGCGCAGCCGTACGAGAAGTTCAAGGAGATCATCGACTCCGAGCTCGCGAAGTAATCGGGTTCGTCGATGCCGACGGCGAGAGACGCGATCGCGCTGGCTGCGGATCTTCCGCTCGCTGACGCGATCGCGCTGTACGACGAGGTCAAGGCGCACGTCGGCGTCGTGAAGGTCGGGCTGTCGCTCTTCGTCGAGCACGGCCCGGCTGCGGTGAACGCGTTCACGTCGCAGGGCGCGCGCGTCTTTCTCGATTTGAAGCTGCACGACATTCCGAACACGGTCGAGCTGGCGGCGAAGGCGGCCGGCTCCCTCGGAGTGGCGTACCTGACGGTGCATGCGGGTGGTGGCGAGCACATGGTGCGCGGTGCCGTGGAGGGCTCGAAGGC
>JAACJQ010000047.1 GCA_016879935.1 Archangiaceae bacterium
CCCGCGCCCCCCCCGCCCTTCTTACCCCCCCCGCCCCCCCCCCTTTCTAGACGCTTCCGTCGATTCGCCTCCGGCCCATACACGATGGCGCGACACGGCGAGCGACCCACCGTCCTGCGTCGCCGAGCAGACGCATCGCGTTTCTCGTCGCGTGCGTCGATTCGCCTCGGGCCCAATCACGAAGGCGCGACACGGCGAGCGACCCACCGTCCTGCGTCGCCGCATCGCGTTTCTCGTCGCGTGCGTCGATTCGTCCTGCGTCGCCAGGCAGACGCATCGCGTTTCTCGTCGCGTGCGTCGAATCTCGCCTCCGGCAGACGGAGCGCCGACTCGACGGCGAAGGTTCATCGCACCTCCGCGACCACATTCCCGCGGGTGCACAGCGAGGAGCCGAACCCGTGTGCGCACGATGCCGAACTTCACTCGTCGAGCGACGTGCAATGCGGCGCCACGAAGCCGCCCGTCAGCGTGCCGCCATCGAACGTCGCGGTGAGTTCGAACGACACCAGCACGCCTGGCTCGAGCCATCGAGCCACCGCGCGTGCATCGACCGCGCGCTCCAGCGGAGCCGCCGTCACTGCTCCGCCGAAGTCGAACAACGAAACGCGCAGCCCATCGGCGAAGGTGACGGCACCTCCGTCGGGCAGCACGCGCAGGTTCGCGATGGCCAGAGTGCGCAGCGGCGTCGGTGAGTTCATCGACGGACACGCGGCGTCACCACCCGAGTGCGCCTCGACGTACGCCCGGCCATCGAGCTGCCGCCCATGTTGTGCGCGCTCGAACGACGCCGAGCGGCTTCCGAAGCGCACAAGCAAGTCGGTCGTGGCGCACGGCCCGGTACAGCCTGCATCGACCACGCCCGCCGTACCGCCAGCACTCGCACCGGCGTCGACACACGTGCTGCACGTCTGCGGCGTTCCGCACGAAAACAACACCATCGACACACCGACGACAGCGGCCAGGAACGTTCGCATCACACGCTGCATAGGCAGCTTCCGACCCAGAGGCACGGCCTCGTCGACGTCAACCGGACACCACGTCGTCGAGGCCCGCGTCTGCGCTGATCAGCTCTCGGGCTGATCCGCCGCCGTGCCCCACGCCTCGAGCTTTCGGTACAGCGTCTTGCGCTCGATGCCGAGAATGCGCGCGGCCTGCGTCTTGTTGCCCTTCAGCGCCTCGAGCACCTTCAGCGTGTAGCGCTTCTCGAGTTCCTCCAGCGTGATGAACTCGCTCGGGTCCTCCGCGGCCAGCACGACGCGCGTCGGCCGATGCGCCACCACCTTCTCGGGCAGGTCGTCGATGCCGACCTCGTCGTACCGGGTCAACGCCACCGCCCGCTCGATGCAGTTCGACAGCTCGCGCACGTTGCCGGGCCAGTCATAGGTGAGCAGCTTCTCGGCCGCGCGAGCGGAGAGGCCCTTCACCGCCTTGCCCGCCCGCTCGCTGAACTGCGCGAGGAACTTCTGGGCCATCGGCAGCACGTCGGCGGTGCGCTCCCGCAACGGCGGCAGGTGCAGGCTCACCACGTTCAACCGGAAGTAGAGGTCTTCTCGAAACGAGCCGGCCTCGATGCGCGTCTCGAGGTCTCGATGCGTGGCGGCGATGATGCGCACGTCGACGGGGTGCTCTGCGCGCGCGCCGATGGGCCGCACCTTGCGCTCCTGCAACACGCGAAGCAGCTTCGGCTGGAGCCCCACCGGCATGTCGCCAATCTCGTCGAGCAACAGCGTTCCACCGTTGGCCTCGGTGAAGAGCCCCACCCTCGACTCGCGCGCATCGGTGAAGGCCCCGCGCACGTGGCCGAACAGCTCACTCTCGAGCAGCGCCTCGGGCATCGCCGCACAGTTGATGGCGACGAAGGGCCCGCGCCGCCCGCTGCGCTCGTGAATCGCGCGCGCCATCACCTCTTTGCCGGTGCCCGACTCACCCGTGATGAGAATCGACGTCTGCGTCGTCGCCACGCGCGCCACCACGTCGAGCGCCTTCTGCATGGCGCCGCTGGCCGCGATGATGCCGTGGAGCTGTGGGCCAGCTCCGGAGCTCACCTCGAGCCGCAGCCGCTGCACCTCGCGCCGCAGCGACCGGTGCTGCACCGCGCGCTCGAGTGCAATCGCGATGGCGTCGAGCTTGGCGGGCTTCGAGAGAAAGTCGTACGCGCCCGCACGAATCGCCGCGACGGCCGACTCGAAGCTGCCGAAGCCGGTGAGCACGATGACGGGCGTGTCGGGGTGGCTCGCGGTGACGCGCTCGGCGAACTCGAGGCCGCCGAGGCCCGGCATGTTGATGTCGGTGAGCACCACGTCGACGTCTTCGCTGGCGAGTTGCTGGAGCGCCGGCTCTCCGCCCTGCGCCGTCACCACCTGGTAGCCACGCTGCGAGAGCCCGAGCTGCAGCGTCGAGGTGAGGTTCGGGTCGTCGTCAACCACCAGCACGCGCGCGCTCATGACAAGGCCTCCGGGAGGTACATGGTGAACGTACTCCCGCTCCCTCGGGCCGAGTCGAGAGTCACGAAGCCCCCGTGTTCGTCGACGATGCTGGTGACGATGGGCAGACCCAGGCCGGTGCCTTCTCCGGCGGGCCGCGTGCTGAAGAAGGGCTCGAAGATGCTCTGGCGCAGCTCGTCCGAGACGCCCACGCCATCGTCCACGACCGCGATGGAGGAGTAGCGGCGACGGGTCGTTTCGCCCGGCTTCGCGGCTTCGACGGTCTTCGAGGTGAGCGAGACGTGCCCGCCCGGGCCGCAGGCATGGAGCGCGTTCACGACGAGGTTCGTCAGCGCCTGCTGGAGCAGCACCGGGTCTCCCGTCGTCGGCGCGGGCGCGAGGCCCGAGAGGTCGAGCGTGACGGGCTTCTTCGAGGCAATCGGCTGCAGCAGCTCGGCGACGGTGCGGCCCAGCACGTCGAGCGAGAGGCGCTCGGGCTCCAGCTTCCTCGGGCGCGCGAAGACGAGCAGTTGCTTCACGAGGCGGGTCACCTGCTCGCCCTGGCCGATGATGACGCGCGCCGAGGAGCGCGTGGTGTCGTCGGCCTGCGGGTCGTCGGCGATGAGGGTCGCGCGCGCTTCGATGACGTTGAGCGGCGTGCCGAGCTCGTGGGCGAGGCCCGAGGCGAGGCGGCCGACGGTGGCGAGGCGGTCGGCGTGGCGCAGGTGCTCGAGCGCGGCTTCACGCGACGCGGTCGCGGCGGCCGTCTTCTCGCGCGCCTGTTCGAGGTGGCCGCACATGGCGTTCATCTCGGTGGCCAGCAGCTCGAACTCGTCGCCGGTGGGCAGCGAGAGGTCGGGTTTCAACTCTCCGCGGCCGACGGCGCGGGCCTTGGCGACGAGGGTGCGGGTCGGGCGGGCGACGAGCCACCAGCCGAGCACGAAGGCGAAGCCCGTCATGCCGAGCACGGTGACGATGGCGAGGGTGACGACGGCCTCGAGGCGGCGGCGCGACCAGGAGCGCTCGTACTCGGGAGACTCCGAGACCTCGATGGCGCCGCGAACCTGCCCGTCGAGGTGCACCGGCACCACGGTGGCGCGTCTGGCACCAAAAGGGCCCTGCACGGCCAGCGTGCGTGCGGTGCCGATGCCAGAGAGCTCGGCGCAGGGGACGAGGGGTGGCTCGGTGTCGTCCTTCTCGAGGCAAATCCACCGAACGCGCAGGTCGCTCTCGTGATGGGTGCCGCCGGCTTCGACGACGCGCACGGCCTCTTCGAAGCCATCACGTGGAGCGACCGCTTCGACGGCGTCGGCCAGCGTCGTGGCGACGAGCGTGTGGGTGCGGTCCATGTCGGCCTCGAAGTCGGAGACCTCTTCGACGAGGCGCCGCCACTCCACGAACGTGATGGAGATGATGACGACGAGCAGGAACGCGATGGTGAGGCGGGTGACCAGCTTCATGGAGAACTCCGCACGCAGAGGCTGTACGTCTGGCCCACGGGTCTCGCAAGCGGCTCGCCAACCGAACGTCGGCTACTCGCCTCGGCGGGCGGTGACCAGGTAGTTGATCTGCGTGTGGTCGGGCACCTGCGCAGCGCTCCACCTTGAAGCCCTCCGGGCCCCAACAGCGCGCGCCGCGATTCCGCAAAGGGCGGTGTCGCGCTCAATTGGCGCCGACGAGCACCAGCTCCTGCCAGTGGAAATAGCGGCCTGCCGTTCGATCGATGGTCACGTCGAGCACGTACTCGTCGCGCCTGGGCTGAGGAGGGCACATTGGGTCGCGTCGATCGGGGAAGCCCAGGCGAAAACGAACGCCATCCTCGACAGGGCGAGGGAGGGTCACATCGAAGCGCGTGGGCGTCGCGAGCGTCACCACCTCGGGCACCACCCATCGCGGATCGTTGGGGTTGAGATACTGGCGCGAGTTGGGCGTCACCTTGGCGAAGTAGGACTTGGGCATTTGGGCCGAACCGCTTTCGAAGTCGAGCGAGACCACCCGCGTCGTGGAGGCAGGGTCGAGCTCCTGGACCCGTTCGACGAGCGCCCCGGCCGCACACGGATCGGGCGCAACACAGGCTGTGACAAGGAGGACGGTGAGCCCCAGGAAGCGCATCGAGCGGAGCCACCATACCGCTGCACCGTCCCAGCGGTGATGGATCAGCGTTCCCAGACGGCCCACGAGAAACCTGCCGTCAGGCCAATCAACCAGCGCAGGTTGATGGACTGCGTCGGCACGAACGTTCCCGACAGGGCGACGTGAATGACACCCTTGTCCGAAGGCCCGACCCGCAGCCGCACGCCCGTCTCGAGCGAGGTGCCGAAGTGGTTGTCGTTGGCGCCGTTGAAGCCCTTCGTCCACGGCGGCTGGAACTGGAGCAGCCGCAACCGCGCGCCAACGAAGAAGAAGCGGTCGGCTGGCCGCCACGCGCCACCGACGGAGTACGACTGCAGAAAGCCCGAGGGCTCCCACCAGAGGTCGACGTCGAAGCGCGGCTTGCCCGCGACGTGGAAGGTTCCCGTGGTGCCGAGGCCGAGCAGAATCGGCAGGCCGAGCTGACCGCCGACGTGCAGTCGGAAGGAGGGCTGATCAGCCGGCGGGTTCACCGGCGCCTGCGCGAGCACGGCCATCAACAGGAGCGCGTTCACGGCGTCACCTGCGCGTCGAAGAACTTGAGCGTGCGCTCCACGGCGAAGTTCCGAAGCTCGTCACGCTCGGCGAAGTGTTCGTGCATCGATTCGGCGTTGCGCTCGAGCTGGCAGCGAGGCGCCGCGTCGCAGTAGCGCTGCTGGCCGCCAGGGTTGACGATGGTGTCTCTGCCCGCCTGCAAGATGAGCGTCGGCGTCGAGGAGTAGCGGCCCAGCTGCTCGGCGTTCGACGAGGCCGTGAGCGACTCGCACAACCAGCGCCAGGTGAGGCCGCCCACCTTCAGCTCGGGCGAGTCGGCGAAGAGCTGCCGCTTCCACTCGAAGCGGGCGAGGCTCTGCGTGACGGTGCTCTTCGAGAAGTCAGCCTCTTCCTTGAAGTCGCCAGAGCCGATGGCGTAGGCCGTTCCATCGGAGGCTCCGCAGGCCGCAGCGCCGAGTGAGCTCGCGATGGGCGCAGGGAAGGCGCCGGTGTTGATGTCGAGCATCGGCGAGGTGGTGACGACGGCCGCGAAGTCGTCGGGGAAGGCGTCGACGGTGAGCAGGCCGACGGCCCCGCCCATGGAGTGCGCGACCAGGAAGACCTTCGCGTTCGTGTCGGGCTTCACGACGGTGGTGACGAAGGTGTGCAGGTCGGTGACGTAGTCGTCGAAGCTCGAGACGTAGCCCTTCTGCGGGTTGGGCAACATGCGGCCCGAGTTGCCCTGGCCGCGGTGGTCGACGGCGTAGGTCGAGTAGCCGGCGCGGTTCAGGTCGTCGATGAGCTCGGCGTACTTGCGCACCGGCTCGGTGCGGCCGGTGATGAGCACCACCGCAGCCTTCGGTGAGGCGACGCGGTGGATGAGGTAGCTGATCTCGACGTCGGCCACGCCCTTGAACGTGCCGCGCTGGCCCGCGTCGGTGGCCGCGCGGAGTGGACCGGCCCAGCGCATCGCGAGCGTCGCTTCTTCGCTGAACGTCTTTGCGCCCGGCAGCGCGTCGAAGTCGAGCTTCGCAGCACGAGGAGCGGTGCTCGGTGCACGGCAGGCGGAGCTGATCAGAACGGCGAGGACGAGGAGCTGGCGCACGGGCGCTGCTTCACATGGCGTGCGCGCGAACACCAGCCCGGCTCCCATGATGGAAATGGGGTGGAGCGGCGAGTCGCCCCGGCACAGACTCGTGGCTTGCGTCTCGTCGAAGGGGGTCTCGCATGAAGCGGGTCGTGATGATGCTGCTGGTGTCGGGCTGTGCCACCTCGCAGCAGGCCGTGCGCGCGCCGTCGTCGCCGCCGAGAATTCAGCCGCTCGACACGGTGCTGGCGAACGCCGAGCAGTACCCGTGCGTCGCCGGGCTGCACGCGATTCCCGCCACGGTCATCGAGACGGGCGTGTTCCAGGACGTGCCGTATCAGTCGTTCAGCAACGGCGCGGTCGAGCTGAACGCATATGGCGACCCGGGAGACCTCGTGGGCCTCGAGGCCGGTACGCGCAACGAAGACCCGACGACGCAGCAGTGCCTTGGGCAGTTCATCGCCGCGCAGACGTTGAACGAGGGCGACAAGCAGCGCGTGCTGCGCATGACGGCGGCTCCGCAAATCGACCGGCAGCCGGGGCTCACGGTCGAGGTGACGGGTCGCACCGCGCCTGATGCGTACGACGCGTGGTGGGTGTCGCTCGAGCGGCCAGAAGAGATTGCCGCCGCCCGTGCCACGCCCGAGCAGACCGCGCAGGTGACGCAGGCGCAGTCGGAGTGGCAGCCGCCTCCGCCCGCGTACTACCGCCGCCCACCCCGCGTGTACGTGCGTTACCCGTCGTACCGCCCGGTGCCGAGGCCTGCCGTGCGCGTCTACGTGCCGACGTACACGCGTCGCGCCGGGGTCTACCTGCGGTTCCGCTGATCAGTCTTCGGGCGGCGCGAAACCCTTCTCAGAGCAACCCTCGTCATCGCCCAGCTTGCACGCGCGCGCGAAGGCCTTGTCAGCCATCCGGTCGTCACCCTTCTTGCGAAAGAGCCGGCCTGCGTTGGTGCAGCCCGCGCCGTTGCCCGCCTTGCACGCCTTCGTCCACCACGTCATCGCGTCGTCGAGGCTCTTCTCGAGCCCGAAGCCTGCCGCCGCGCAGTTGCCCAGCTGGTTGCAGCCCGACGCGGAGCCACCTTCACACGCGCGCTTGAAGAGCGGCACGGCCTTCGACGCGTCCTTCGCGCCGAGCTCGCCCTGCGCCCACAGACTCCCGAGCGTGCCGCACGCGAACGCATCACCCGCGTCACACGCCTTCTGCGAGAGCTGCGCCGACTTCTTCACGTCTTTGGGAACGCCCTCGCCGTCCCAATAGAACGACGCGAGGTTGGAGCAGCCGAGGGCGTCACCGCCGTCACACGCCTTCGTGAAGAGCGTGATGGCGCGCGCGACGACGGCCTTGTCACGGGTGTCTTCGACGAGGCGGAAGGCGAGCTTCGAGCAGCCGCGCAGCTCCTTGCCGTCACAGGCCAACTGGTATCGCGCCAGGGCCGCGTCACGACAGCCACCGATGGCGATGAGCGCGTCTCCCGCCTTGATGCACTCGGCCGGCTTCTTCTCGCACGCGTACTTCGCGTCTTTCGCGGCGGCGCACGGTTCGGCGGCCAGCGCAGGAACGCAGAGCAGGAGCGAGAGCAGTGCGCGCATGGTCATCACATCCGCGAGAAGGTGAACGTGATGCTCGTGAGCGACGACATCGGGCCCCGCGTCAGGGTGCCTGACATGAGGTCTGACTGGGTGACGGTGACGGTCGTCTTCGCCGCGATGCGGTCGTCGGCAGTCGCGCCATCTTCGTCGTAGACCGCGAACGCAAAGCCGAGTGACAGCAACTCTGCTGCCGTCATCACGCAGCCACCTGAGCTCCACGAGGGGCTCGAGGAGTCGGTGACCGTTGGCGTGGAGCTGGTGACGCTGGTCTCGTTCGACGGGCAATAGAGGTCGACGTACGGGTCAGGCGGCGTCGCGAGGTCCCATGAGCTTCCGCTGATGCGGGCTCCAGTCGGTTGCACCTGCCACATCGACTGCGGGTCGAGACCACACGCCTGGCTGGTGCACGCTTCGTTCGTCATGCACTGCGCGCACGCGACGCCCGCGGTGCCACACGCGAGCGGCTGAGTTCCCGGCTGGCAGGTTCCGTTGAGGCAACAGCCCGTCGCGCACGTCGCCGCCGAGCAGCCGGCCGAACCGCCCGCGCTGCCACCTGCAGCTCCGCCGCCCGCCATGCCGCCACCAGCGACGCCGCCACCCGTCACCACGCCGCCGCCGCTGCCGCTGCCGCCCGTTCCACCGCCGACGACGCCACCGCCAGTCGCGAGGCCTCCACCCGTCGCCGAGCCGCCCGCGCGGCCACCGGCGACACCACCGCCTGCAGCGCCCGCCTGCCCGCCGCCGCTCGACATGCCACCGGCCGCTCCAGCATCCATCGCGGTGACCGAGCCGCCGCCAGTGCTGCCGCCGGTCGTGAGCGACGCGCTCCCGCAACCAACGGAGAGGAGCGCTGCAAAGAAGAAGGAGGAACGCATGCAGGCTCCCTACACTGCTCCTCCGCGTTTCTGAAAGCGGGTGCTGACCATGAAGCCGCTGCGCTTTGGTGCGACACTGGGTGTCTTCGCCACGTCATGCGCCCACTCCTTTCACTGACGCTGCTCACCTGTTGTCTCGCCGCGCCCTCGTGGAGCCAGACGGTTCAGGGCGTCGACCCGCACGTGTTCGCGCGGCCGTCAGATGGTGGGCTGGTGCTGCAGTGGAACGCGCTCGCCAACTCGAGCAGCGTGACGATTCGGCGGCTCCTGCTCGGCCGGCCAGACGCGGGCGTGGTGGTGGTGGCGATGCTCGATGCGGGAGCAACGAGCTGGGTCGAGCCCGTCTTCGACGCCGGCACCCGCGCCATCTACCGCGTGCAGCGAAACCAGCAGGGTGGCTTCGGTGGAGAAGCGGTGGTGCTGGCGGGCGTCGAGGCTCCGTTCATCGACGACCCGGGCGTGGTGCTGGTGCTCGTCGACGACGTGAACTCGGTGCGGCTGCGCTCGCAGCTCGACCAGGCGGTGCGCGACCTGCGTGACGACGGCTTCGAAGTGGTGGAGCAGGCCGTGCCGCGCACCGAGACACCGCCGCAGGTGAAAGACCGAATCATCGCGGTCGCCGCAGGTGCGACGGGCCGGCGCGTGCAGGTGATGTTGCTGGGCGCGATTCCCCGCGCGTTCTCGGGGCTGCAGAACCCCGACGGGCACCCCGACCACTACGGCGCGTGGCCCGCCGACCCGTACTACGCCGACCTGAGCGGCCTGAATTGGACTGACACCAGCCGTGGCGGTGTCGGTGCGTTCTTCAACGACGCGGGCGACGGCAAGTTCGACCAGTCGTACACCTCGGCGGTCGAGGTCGTGGTGGGCCGCGTCGACTTCGAAGGCCTGCCGGTGTTCGGCGCCGACGCGGGCACGGGGCTGCTCGGGCGGTACCTCGACAAGGTGCACCGGTTTCGTACGGGCGCGGCGCCACTCCCGCGTCGCGCGTTGGTGCGGCCGGGCTTCGGGTACTTCAGCGGTGAAGCGTTCGGGCGTGCGGCGTATCGCGATGGCACGGCGATTCTGGGCGTGGAGCCCGTCGACGCTCCGTTCTTTCCCACGCTGGAGCAGGACGGCGGTGTGCTGCTCGCGTGGGGTGATGGCGCCGGTGGGCCGACGAGTGCGTCGGGCGTGACGAACTCCACCGAGCTGGCGATGCGCGTGCCGCAGACGCGGTTGATGGCGTTGTTCGGCTCGTACTTCGGCGACTGGAGCTACTCGAACGCGCTGATGCGCACGGCGCTGGGCTCGGGCGAGGTCGTGGCGTCGTTCTGGTACGCGCGGCCCTCGGTGCAGGTGTACGGGCTGGGCGCGCTGGAGTCGTTCGGCCAGTCGTACGCGCGTGACACCTCGTTCGCGTACCGGTCGATGCCGGTCTACCAGGCGCTGCTGGGCGACCCGACGCTCCGCCTCTTCTACCCGTCGCAGGTGACGTCGCTGGCAGCACAGCCCGGCGTCAGTGGTGTGCAGCTCTCGTGGCCGCCGTACACGAACCGCGACTTCATCGGGTACCACGTCTACCGGCGCTCGCTCGCGGGAGGCATCGCCGGGCGGCTGACGGCGACGCCGGTGAGCACGGAGTCGTTCCTCGACACGACCGCGCTCCCGTCGACGACGTACGAGTGGCGCGTGGTGGCGGTGGTACGAGAGACGACGGGCAGCGGCACGTTCTGGAATCATTCATTGGGCGCGCGGTCGGTGGCGATGACGCTCGCGGTGCCTGATGCGGGAGTGCCGTCGGTCGATGCGGGCTCGATCGTCGATGGTGGAGCGAGCGTCGATGCAGGCTCGTTCGTGGATGGTGGTTCGGTCGCCGATGCGGGCTCGTTCGTCGATGGCGGATCCGTCGTCGACGCGGGGTCGATCATCGATGCGGGCAGCATGCCGGACGGCGGATCAGTCGCAGAGGACGCGGGGGTCGTGGCCGACGCAGGAGCGCTGGAGGACGCAGGCTCGTTCGTCGACGCCGGCGCGGCCGATGCGGGGTCTGTTGTCGGCTCCGATGCAGGTTCGATGATGGATGCGGGTTTCGTACCGCTGCCGCTCGAGCCGATGCCGACTGATCCGAATCCAGCGGTTGGCGGCTGCGGGTGCTCCGGCGCAGGCGGCGTGTTGCCGATGCTGACGCTGATCGCGCTGATCAGACGCCGGCGTCGGTAACGAGCCTGCTGCTGAAGAGCGCACGTCGCTGAAACTCGAGAACGCTGCGAACTGGCACCGAGTGGGACACACTCCGCGACTCCCAACGATCTGATCATGCCCCAGCACACCGACCTCGAGAGCGACGCCGTGGCGTGGATCCCAGCGGGCCTCACGCACGCGCCTGCTCATCGGCTCCGGCGGAGCCATCGTCTTCCCACTCGCGTACTTCGCGATACGAGACCGCTTCCTCACGGACGTCGGCATGAACGTTCCGCTCGTCTCGGCGGGCCTCTCGTTCGTCATCGCCGCCATTCCCGTCGTGCTGGCGCTGATCGCCTCCAGACTGATCATCACGACGCAACTCACGCGATGGACCCGTCGCGCCGCCGAACGCTTCGGGGTGTCGAAGACGGCGCTCGCCGATCTTGTCTCCATCATGAAGCGGTAGCTCCCATAGCGCCGATTCCGCTCTGACTCTCGCCGCGCGCTGGCCATCTTCCGCCACCTCACCCGCCTTCGATGGAGCCCCCATGCCCACGTCGTCGTCGCTTCGCCGAGTTCTCACGTCGTCGCTGCTCTGGTGCGCTCCCGCGTTCGCGGCCGAAGCCATCTACGAAATCAACGACCCGCCGGTGACCTCGGTGAAGGCGCTCGACGACAAACGGCTCAACGAGGTCATCGCGAACGAGCTGAAGGCCAAAGGCGTGACCGCGAAGAACGCCGCCACCGGCGCCACTGGCCTCGACGGCCTCTCGCGCGAAATCAAGCAGGCCCTGCTGATGACGGTCTCGATGAAGCCGGGCTCGGAGCAGGACCTCATGGTCGAGTCGGCCGGCGGCAAGTTCACGCCGATTCAGGTCCTGTGGGACGACGCCACGCTCGTCTACTCGGTGGGCGCGCCGCGCGACGTCTACGGCCCCGGCCCCACGAGAGAAGAGCTGCAGAAGAAGTACGGCGTCGGGGCCTTCGTCGACGACGGCGCCACGTGGGACAGCGACCTGCTCTTCTCCGTCGACCTCGCGCTCTCGAAGCTCACCAAAGACGAGCTCGCGCTTCTCGCCGGCACGCCGTTTCACCGCATGCCGAGAGACCCGAAGGCCCGAAGCGCCGTTCGTACGCTCGCCGTCTACCGCCAGGACTCGTCGCTGCCGCAGCCGCGCTTCGAGGTCTACGACGCGTCGAAAGAGGTCGACCGCGTGCGCTTCTGTGGCTCCGTCGACGCGCCCGTCACCGAGTCGGCCGCGATGATCATGCACGAGGTCGCTCACGCCCTCTCACGCGCCACCGCCGGCGACTCGATGGAGGCGATGAAGACCGCCCGCAAGGCGCTCGAAGACGCCACCAACGCCTTCAACGAAGGCCAGAAGAAGTACAACGCCGACCGCGCCGAGTACGCGAAGACGAAAGACCCCGAGTTGCGCAAGTCGCTCGAGGCGCGCGCCGCCGCGACGAACGGCGAAGTGGCGAAGGTGAAAGAGCTGCAGAAGGTCTGGCAGGACCTGCAGAGCGCGACGCAGAAGGGCCTGCAGCAAAGCCCGACCGAGGCCGCGTTCCTCGAGAAGCTGCCGCAGAACAAGGCGCCCACGACGTACGGCCGCACGCTGGGCGCCGAGGCGTTCGCCGAATCGTACCGATTGTGGAAGCTCGACCGCGCTGCCCTCGACCGCGCTGCGCCGGGCATCTCGGCGTGGTTCGACTCCGCCGCCTTCACCGACACGCTGAAGAAGAAGTGATTAGTTCTGCAGCCAGCACTCGGGCCGCTTCGTCTGTGGCGTGATGGCGAACGTGGCCCGGTCGACGCTCACCTCGTAGACGAGCACCGAGTTGCTGGAGCGGAAGCTGTCGAGCTGCTCCTTTCGGCCCGCGGCGCAGTCGCCGTCGCACGGCAGCTTCGCCACCTGCTTCTGAAAGTCGGCCAGCCACGTCGCGTAGCCCTTCGTGCAGAGCGCGAGCACGTTCTGCTTCGTGTTCGCGAGCGTCATCGCCTTCGTCGCGCACGCCTGATCCGCCGCGGCGTTGCAGTCGAGTGAGACGAGCCGCCTGTACAGGAGCGCGCCCTTCGTGCTCGTCATCGCGCCGACCCGCGCGTCTTTGAACACCTGCGTGCCGGTCATCGCGTCGTACACCGCGAAGCCCATGCCGCCGTTCCACCCGTCGTCACCGTCGAAGACGACGAGCGTGCCGAACGCTCCGGCGTAGTACCCGCCCCAGTCGTCGAGCACCTTCTCTGCCGGGGCCAGCGCCTCTTCACACACGGGCCCCGCGCCCTCGAACCGCACGAACGAGAGCCGCTGCGCCCCCTTCTCGTGGGCGTCGACCTGCTTCACGAGCAGCTTCGGGTAGCGCCAGCAGGTGAGCGTGCGCTTCTGCTCCAGCGTCTTCGTCTCGACCTTCGTGGGAGCGTCGAACGCCGCGAGCGCGAGGAACGTGAGCGTGGTGAGCACGCCCGCAGACTACCGCTGCACGACCTCCATCAGCTTCGGGAACGACGCGTACAGCGTCTCGATGCTGGGCAGCACGAAGAGGCGCTTCTGCATCTGGTCGATGCGGAACTCCTGCGCGCAGATGCGCTCGACGTCGAACGGCACCACCTCGGGCTCACCCGACAGCGCGTACACACACTCGCCGATGCTCGACGCGATGCCGGCGCCGAAGATGCGGCGGCCGATGGGCAGGTCGACGAGCCCGAACTCGATGGTGAACCAGAAGTACCGCTCGAGGCGGCGCAGGCGCTCTGCGTCGTCGAAGAAGCGGCATGCGAACTCGCCGTAGCGGTGGCAGTAGTCGGCGTAGGCCTGGTCGGCGAAGAACGGAATGTGCCCGTACAGGTCGTGAATGATGTCGGGCTCGGGCGTGTAGTTGAGGTCTTTCTGGTCGCGCACGAAGTTGCCGATGGGAAACTTCTTGTCCTTGAGCAGCGTGTAGAAGCCGCGGCCGTCTTCGAGGCCCTTCACGTAGACGCCCTGCCAGCCCGAGAGCGCCATCAGCTTCGCGTTCACGTCTTCGAGCGCGGGCACGCTGTCGCCATCCATTCCCAGGGCGACGAGGCCCTTCTGGAACATGGGCACGAGCTGATCAGCCCGGCGCGGGCGCTGCGTCTTCACGACGGCGCTCCACGTCGCGTTCTCGTCGGCGTTGAACAGCCGGCGGGTCGACATGAACGGGCTGGACGGCGTGGCGGGCGCGGCTTGCAGCATGGCGGAGGACCCCGATGAGCAGAGAGAAGCCCTCACGCTAGGGGAGCCTCCGCTCAGCGGGAAAGTGACGAAGATTGGTCAGTCTTTGTCAGCCACGCGCACAACCGGTCACTGCTGCAGGCACACCAGCGGGAGCGCGTTCGAGCAGGTGACCGTGCCTGCGCCACCGAAGGCGTGTGCCACCTCGCTGTCGTTCATCACGCCTGCGCGCGCCGAGTCGTTCACCGACCCCGACGTCCAGTCCTGGCAGGTGTTCGACGGCGCGCCCTGGAAGAGCAGGTTGGTGGAGCCGCTCCAGGTGGTGGCGGTGCCGTACGAGCGCAAAGGCGTCACGTTGAGCGTCGCCGTCCAGAACGGGTCGGTGAAGAAGCTGTTCGCGGTCGGCGAGAGCGAGACGTTGTCGACGCGAACCCACGGCGCACCCATGGTGTTGAAGCGGCTCGCCGCGCTGACCCCCAGCGGCGTGAGCAGCGCGAGGTAGGTGCCCGGCAGGCCCGCGCTCGAGGCTTCGGCGTTGCAGAGGGCGTCGGCCGAGGCGATGCCCCCGCCCGGCATCCAGGGCGAATCGGTGACGAAGGCGCGGCGGAACTGTGCGGGCGCAGGCACCTTCACCGACGCGGGTGCATCGACGCCGAAGCAGTACAGCCGCTGCTGGCTGCCACACGGCGCACTTGCTCCCGCCGTCCACCCCGTGGTGCTCAGGCTCGTCAGGCCCGCGCCCGCGGGAGTCTGGCCGACGCTCGAGGTCCAATCGCTGCAGGTGCTGGCGCCGGTGTTCAGGGTGCCCTCCGCCAGCGTCGAGGTGAACGCCTTCATCGTGAAGACGTCGGTGGCGAACTCGTCGAGCCGCAGCGGGTAGAGAATGCGGCCCGCCACGAGGTCGGCCTGCGAGTTGGCGAACGGCAACCCGTCGGGCCGAATCCACCCTGACGACGTGCCCAGCCGTGAGAGGGCGTTCGTCGTCGACGTCGACAGCCACGCCCTGAACGTTCCCCGCAGTCCGCTGGCGAGGGCGCGTTGGGCACAGATGGAGTCGGCGCCGCTGAGACCGCCCAGCGCGCCGGTCACCCCAATCGACGTGGCGAAGACGTAGTTGGGCAGCACGAAGACGGCGCCGATGGTGGTCGACGCGTTGACGACGACGCTGCAGGGCCCGGTGCCAGAGCACGCCCCCGTCCACCCCGCGAAGGACGAGCCCGGGTCAGCCGTGGCCGTGAACGAGATGGAGGTGCCGGGGGCAACGGTCGCGGAGCAGGTGGCACCACAGTTGATGAAGGCCGGGGGAACCGACACGACGGTGCCCGTGCCGCTGCCGCTCTTGCTGACGGTGAGTGGGAGCCCGATGTCGTCGAACAGCGCGATGACGGAGCGTGCGCTGCTCATCGTCACGGTGCAGGTGCCGGTGCCGGAGCAACCCGGAGCGCTCCACCCGGCGAAGACGGAGGTGCCGTTCGGCACCGCGGTGAGGGTCACCACCGTGTCGGCATCGAAGAGCGCGCTGCAGCTCGCGCCACAGGTGATGCCACCGGGGCTGGAGGTGACCGTGCCTCCGCCGGTGCCGGCCTTCGTCACCTGCAGCTGGTACTGCACGCGGGTGAAGGTGGCCGTGACGGTGCGGGCGGCGCTCATGGTGACGGTGCAGGTGCCGGTACCGGAGCAGCCTGCGCCGCTCCAGCCCGCGAACGTCGAGGTGCCGTCTTGCACCGCAGACAGCACGACAGGCGTGTTGGCGTCATAGGGCGCGCTGCAGGTCGTGCCGCAGGTGATGCCGCCGGGGCTGGACGTCACCGTGCCTCCACCCGTGCCGGTCTTCAGCACCTGCAGCTGGTACTGCACGCGGGTGAAGGTGGCCGTGACGGTACGCGCGGCGCTCATGGTGACGGAGCACGTGCCGGTGCCGGAGCAGCCTCCGCCGCTCCACCCTGCGAACGTCGAGGTGCCGTCCTGCACGGCGAACAGCGAGACGGGCGTGTTGGCGTCGTAGAGCACGCTGCAGGTCGCGCCACAGTTGATGCCGGTGGGGCTCGAGTTCACGGTGCCGCCGCCCGTACCGGCCTTCAGCACCTGCAGTTGGTACTGGTTGTACGTGAAGTTCGCCGTGACCGAGCGCGCGCTCGTCATGTTGACGGTGCACGTGCCGGTGCCCGTGCAGGCGCCACCCCACCCCGTGAACGTCGACGTGCCGTCTGCCACGGCCGCCAGCGTGACGAGGGTGCCGTGGGCAAAAGGAGCACCGCAGGTCGCACCACACGTGATGCCGGCCGGAGCCGAGGTGACGGTGCCACCGCCCGTGCCCACCCGGCTGACCAACAGCGTGTACTCATTCAACGTGAAGTTCGCCGTCACGGTCGCGGCCGCGGTGAGGCTGACGGTGCAGGTTCCGGTGCCGGTGCAGCCACCGCCGCTCCACCCCGCGAACGTCGAGCCCGCATTGGCCGAGGCGGTGAGGGTGACGCTGGTGCCCTCGAGGAAGCTCGCCGAGCAGGTGGAGCCGCACGAGATGCCGGCGGGCGACGAGGTGACGGTGCCCACGCCCGTGCCCGTGCGCGCCACCGAGAGCGTGTACTGCGTCGGCTCGAACGTCGCGGTGACGGTGGTGGCCGCGGTCATGCTGACGGCGCAGGTGCCGGTACCGCTGCAGCCGCCACTCCACCCGGTGAAGGTCGAGCCGGGGCTGGCGGTGGCCGTCAACGCGACGACGCTGCCGTCATCGAAGGGCGCCGCGCAGGTGGTGCCGCAGGTGATGCCCGCCGGAACGGAGGTGACGGTGCCGCTGCCTGCTCCGCTGCGCACGACGGTCAGCGTTCGCTGCGTGCGCGCGAAGGTGGCGATGACGGTGAGGGCGCTCGTCGGCGTGACGGTGCAGGTGCCGGTGCCGGGGCAGCTGAAGCCCGCGCCGCTCCAGCCCGTGAAGGTGGAGCCGGGCCCCGCGACGGCCGTGAGCACCACCGCGCTGCCATGGTCGAAGTCGGCGGCGCAGGTGGCGCCACAGGTGATGCCGGCGGGCGACGAGACGACGGTGCCCGAGCCTGCGCCGGCCTTCGCGACGCTGACGGTGTAGCGGTTCAACGTGAACGTCGCGGTGACTGACGACGCGGCGGCGAGGTTGACGGTGCAGGTGCCCGTGCCGGGGCAGCTGATGCCCGCGCCGCTCCAGCCGGTGAAGGTGGAGTCACCCGCAGGCGACGCGGTGAGCGTGACGGAGCTGCCGACGTCGAAGGCGGCCACACAGGTCGCGCCGCACGAGAGGCCGGCAGGCGCAGACGTCACGGTGCCCGAGCCCGTCCCCGCCTTCGCCACGGTGAGCAACGCCGTGCTCCTGGTGAAGGTCGCGGTGACGGTCGTAGCGGTGGTGACGTCGACGACGCACGCGCCGGTGCCGGTGCAGCCACCGCTCCAGCCCGCGAAGGTGGAGTTCTGGTCGGCCGCCGCGCTCAACGTGATGCGGTCTCCGTGGAAGAGCTGCGTCGAGCAGGTGGCGCCGCACGAGATGCCTGCAGGTACCGAGGTGACGGTGCCGCCGCCGGTGCCGGTTCGAATGACACTGAACGCGTACTGCGCGCGCTCGAAGTTCGCCGCGACGCTGGTGGCCGCCGAGACGGTGACGGTGCAGGGCGCGGTGCCGGTGCAGCCGCCGCCGCTCCAGCCCGAGAAGGTGGAGTCGCTCGCCGCGGTGGCCGTGAGCGTCACCATCGTGCCGGCGTCGTAGCTGGCCGAACACGTGGCGCCGCAGGCGATGCCCGCCGGGCTCGAGGTGACGGTGCCGGTGCCCGCGCCGGTGCGCATCACGCTGAGCGCGAACTGCAACCGGTTGAAGGTCGCCGTCACGTTGCGCGCGGCCGACATGGTGACGACGCACGAGCCGGTGCCGGTGCACGCGCCGCTCCAGCCCGCGAACGACGAGCTCGAGTCGGGCATCGCCACCAGCGTGACCACGGTGGCCGAGTCCCACGACGAGGTGCAGCTCGTGCCGCACGAGATGCCCGCGGGGTTCGAGCCGACGGTGCCGCCGCCGGTGCCGGCCTTCGAGACCGTGAGGGGGAACAGGTCTCGCGTGAACGTCGCGCCGACCGCGGTGGCCATCGTCGCCGTCACCACGCACGCAGCGGTGCCCGTGCACGCGCCCGTCCACCCCGTGAAGGTGGAGCCGGGCGTCGGCGTCGCCGTCAACGTCACCATCGTGCCCGCGACGAAGTTGGCGGAGCAGGTGACGCCGCAGTCGAGGCCCGCGGGAGTCGAGGTGACGACGCCCGTGCCCGTGCCGAGCAGCATGACCGACACCGCGACCTGCTTGAGCTGAAACGTCGCGGTCACGGTGGAGGCGACCATCAACGGCACGGTGCAGGTCGTCATGCCCGAGCACGCGCCGCTCCAGCCGGTGAAGATGGAGGTCGAGTCGGGTGTGGCGGTGAGGGTGACGGTGTTGGCGGCGGTGAACTAGGCGGTGCAGGTGGTGCCGCAGTCGATGCCCGCCGGCATCGAGGTGACAGTGCCCGAGCCGGAGCCCGCGCGCACGACGGTGAGCGAGATGGGCGCAGGCGAGAAGGTGGCGACGACCTCGGTCGCGGCCGACAGCATGACGGTGCAGGTGCCCGAGCCCATGCACGCGCCGCCCCAGCCCGAGAAGACCGAGCCCGTGCCTGCGACGGCGGTGAGCGTCACCAGGGTGCCGGTCGAGAAGGTGCTCATGCAGTCGCCGGTGCAGTCGACACCTGCAGGCGACGAGGTGACGCGGCCGCTGCCCACGCCAGAGAAGCGCACCGAGAGCGGCAGCGAGACGGTCGTGAACGTCGCGGTGACGCTGACGACCTCCTGCACGGTGACGGTGCACGCGCCCATGCCGGAGCACGCGCCGCTCCAGCCGGCGAACGCGGAACCTGAGGCCGCCATCGGCCAGAGCGTGACGACGGTGCGGGTCTCGTACATCGCGCTGCAGGTGGCGCCGCAGTTGATGCCCGACGGCGTGGAGATGACGGTGCCTGAGCCGCTGCCCGCCTTCGTCACGTTCAACGTGCTCGGCGCCTTCACGAAGGTGGCGGTGACGTTCTTCGCGTCGTTCGCGACGACGGTGCAGGTGGTGCTGGTGCCGGAGCACGCGCCGCTCCAGCCGGTGAAGGTGGAGCCCGCCTCGACGGTCGCCGTGAGCGTGACCGAGGTGTCGGTGTCGAACGTCGCGGAGCAGGTGGCGCCGCAGTCGATGGCCGCCGGTGCCGAGACGACGCGGCCGCTGCCTGCGCCAGCCTTCGTGACGGTGACGCGGTTCTCGTTGAAGGTGGCGGTGATGACGGTGGGCCCGGGCGCATCCATGTACACCTGGCACTCGAGCGAGGGGCCGAGCGGGCCGGTGCGACACTCCTCCGAGTCCCACCCTGCGAAGCGGGAGCCGGGCGCGGGCGTCGCCGTCAGCATGTAGCTGTTCTTGAAGTACGTCTTGAGCGTGCACGTCTCGCCGCAGTCGAGCTCGCCCTTGGGGCCGGGCATGGTGACGAGCCTCGACGTGACCTTGCCGCTGCCGGTGCCGTCCTTGCGCACCTCGAGCATGGTGTTGTCGTTGCAGCCGGTGACGAGCGTGGCCGCGAGCAGACCGATGACGACGACTTGACCTCTGATCATGTCGAACTCCCCCGAAAAGAGCGGGAGCCAAGTACACCAAGCTGTGTCGTGCGTCGAACCCCAGCGGTGGTAGGGAGCCGCTCGAATGCTCCCGTTCGGCCGACTCTCTGGAATTCTGCAGCCGCTGTTCTCTTTCCGCTCCGACGCGGACTCGGGCGTGGGTGATTTTGCCGCGCTCGACCCGTTCTTCGCGTGGATGCAGCGCGCCCAGCAGCGCATGTTGATGGTGCTGCCGTTGTTGCCGACGACGCCGGGCGACCCAAGCCCGTACTCGACGCGCAGCGCGTTCGGGTTGAACCCGCTCTTCATTCACCTCGAGTGGTTGCCCGAGGGCGTGACGTGGAGCGACGCCGAGAAGAAGCAGCTCGCCGAGGCGAAGGCATCAGAGACGATTCGCTACGACCTCGTGTTCCCGTTGAAGACGGCGGCGCTCGAGCGGGCGTTCGGCGTGTTCGAGAAGGCGGGCCCGTCGGCGCGGCGCTCGGCGTTCGACCGCTTCTGCATGGAGCAGGACCACTGGCTGTCGAACTACGCGCTGTACTCGGCGCTCTCGGAGGCGTTCCAGGCGAAGCCGTGGTGGGAGTGGCCGAAGGGGCTCTCGACGCGCGACCCGCAGGCGCTCGACGTGGCGAAGAAGGAGCACGCGAAGCGCATTCGGTTCCACCAGTGGTTGCAGTGGGTGTGCGACGAGCAGTGGGCGCGCGTGCGGCAGCAGGCGAAGGCGCGACACATTCTGTTGTGCGGTGACGAGCCGTTCATCATCGGGCAGGACAGTGCGGACTGCTGGGCGAACGCGAAGTACCTGCGGCGTGACGCGCGGTTGGGTGTTCCTCCCGACGACTTCTCGGTCGATGGCCAGGACTGGGGCCTGCCGTGGTTCGACTTCGAGGCGATGGAGCAGGACGGCGACGGGTGGATCAAGGCGCGCGCAAAGGCAGCGGCTGCGACGTACGACACGCGGCGCATCGACCACGCCATCGGGTATTTCCGTCAGTACATTCGTGACGCGCAGACGCCGAAGGGGCGCTTCGTGCCGGGCGATGAGCCGTCACAGCAGCGGCGTGGCGAGCGGAATTTCCGCATTCTGTCCGATGGCACCAGCATCGTGGCCGAGGACCTCGGGGTGATTCCGCGCTTCGCGAGGGACACGTTGGCGAAGCTGGGGCTGCCCGGGTACCAGGTGATGCGGTGGAGCCGTGAAGACGGCATCTATCGCGACCCGCGGCACTACCCCGAGGTGTCGCTCGTCACGACGGGCACGCACGACACCGAGATGATGCGCACGTGGTGGGAATCGGCGCAGGCGTGGGAGCGCGAGACGGTGTGCCGCACGTGGCCGGAGCTGTGGCGGTTCACACCGCCTCCGGCCGAGTTCAGCCCTGAGGTGCACGAGGCGTTGTTGCAGGCCGCGCTGAATTCGCAGAGCGCGTGGTGCATTTTGCCGTGGGGTGACGTGTTCGGTGAGTCGGAGCGGGTGAACACGCCCGGCACGGTTGGTCCTCACAATTGGGCGTACAGGATGAAGCCGTCGGTCGAGTCATTGGCGACGCGCGAGGACACCGTGCGCACGGCTGATTGGCTGGCAAGACTGACGCGGGAGTCGAAGCGCAGTTAGACCACTCCTGGCCCGTTGGCGGAGCGAGGAGCGGGCGCATTCAAGGAGAGGAGAACTACAACCCCACGTCAAGCCCAGCGAGTTCGTCAGTGCTAGCCGGACAGGTATTCAAATACAGCCTCGTGTGCGGCGTTCATTATTCGGCGTGCGCGGATGTCGCCGACCATCGGTATCTTCTTGAAGGTAGACTCGTCCGTCCCGAGCACCTCGCCAAGAGTCGAGATACCAATCTTGAGAAGACCATCCAACTGCCACTTTGGCAGGTCGAGGACAGTCACGGATTTCGCGAGTTGGTCCGCCAAGAGCAGCCGCGCATCCGCTGAATCCAGGACCGCGGAGACATTCGCGATGTCCGCAAAGGCGGCGTGGTTCTGGCCAAACTCGGTCATCCGCTTCGGCGTCAACCCAGCAGCTATCGGCAACCCTGTCGTTGTGGGCGTTGCTTCTACGGACAATAGGCAACCCAGATTCACAGCGTACCGTGTGCCTATCTCAGCCCGGGTGGCTCTGATCCCGGTGGAATTCTCGCTGACTATTCCTGTGTACGCCAGCAACCGCAGCGCTTCCTTAATCGACTGTGGGGCGTCCCGATGAATCCAGAAATAGCAAGAGGTCGACTTGTCAGTGGAAAGACCAGCATCATTCTTCCTCTTTAGTTCAGGAAGAAGCGTATCTTCGATGAACTTGCGGCCCCAATCGACGTACCGTCGGTAGCCGGCAAAGGTCTCTGCGAGTTTGGAGTGCTCCGACCAGATGTCGGTGCGAAAATACTCGCGAACCGTCTCGTTCACCTGACTCGAACCAATCTTGCCCGCGCGCGCAATTGTCTTGAGCAACGTCCGCGGGTTGCCAAAAGCAGCGTAGGCTAAAACTGAGAAACTCGCCCCGTGCGCAGTGAGCGCCCTGATCAGGCTCGTATCATCCTGCTTCTGAGCCTGCTTTGATACAATCTCCTTCATGCTTTCAATATAGTCCGGCGCAAGAATATCGCGATCCAATGCAAGCATGGTCGCATCATGTGAGGGCTGAAACGTGTCACCAAAAGACGTAAGCCCGGGATAGACGGCAGCGTTGCAGGTGAGCCTTGGACTTCGCAAATCTCTGAACAACGTAAAAAACTGTCTCTGCTGTGCGGGGACCAAGACATGCGCAGCTTCGTCGACGAAGAATGAAATCCGCGACAGCGAGACTTGAGAGCAGATCTCTTCAATTGCATCGAGAAACATGTCGGCGTCTGGAATCCCTGTCGGATCTACCTGCTGTCCGGGTGTCTTCCACGACTCCTCGTACTGGCTCATTATTTGCTCGAGCTTCGATGGGCTACTAGAGAACGAGCCCAGCACGCCACTCAACACACTGGTTGGTTGTGTTACGAAGCCCGACTTCGCCAAGGTTCTCTGGAGTTGATGGCACATCCGCGCCATCATCCAATGTTGGAACTGAAGCGGATCGCTTGTCTGTATCAACGATGTTCTACTGAACGACACATAGACCGGGAGCACTCGGTTGGTTGTGATCGTCGCGTTCAACTCCGCCTGAGCCACCCTCAACAGGAACGACTTTCCAACACCGCGGCTCCCGACCAAAACGACTGGAGTACGCTCCTTCAACGAGTCTATGATCCGGCGATCGAGTTGAGTCTCAACAAAGAGCTGTCCAAGTTCCTCTGTCGCTATGTCTTCAGTTCGATAGAGCATGGTCAAGGCTTCCTCTCCAAGGCACTCTGAACCCCGCGCACATCGCCGAGTTCATCCGAGAGCATTTGCTCGATGGACCCAATGCAAGCGCGACTTGCGAGAGGCAGATATCGCATCGCCAAGGCAAAACTTACAACATATCTTGCGTCGTCCATGGTCTTAAACCAGAGCTCTAGAGCGTCCTCTGAGAACTTGAATGGCGTCGTTAGGTAGGCGTCGCTCGAGGTGTTGCCGTGCACGAATGTTGAGGCGCGGCGATAGGCGAGCCTTGCAATTGTTCCAGCCTCGGGAGCGTCAGGCGAAAACTCAGCCGCAAACGCCTTGACCGTGTTGCTAGCAAAGATGCCGGACGCTTCGTCCACCATCTCTGACCACGATACATCTCTTGTTTCAATTAACCATTGTCTGTGGTGAAGGTAGTGCAGCGAATGCTGAATTGTTAGCAGGCCAAGCTCGAGGAAGGAGCGTAGCGAAAAGAATGCCGCTCGATAGTGTGCTACCGCAACCAGTGACAGGCTCGCATGGAGTTCAACGGCAGCCTTCTGGAGGACCACTGCCTCGGGCGCGGGGTGAATGAAGCGCAGCCAGGAGTCGAGATCGATTGCGAAGGAGTGGGCCTGAGCGTGTCTCGGTCCAAAAGGCGAAGCTTGGGTTTGTTGCCATGCGTTTCGCTGCTCTGCCAACAGCGCGTCATAGGTCTTAGCGTGGTCCATTCGCCCCAGAGTATCCGCACCATTCAGACCCCCTTCAAGGCCTCCGTGACGGCTGGGCGTTGCGCGCTCCACTCTGTATCGGCGGGAGCCTCGGCGCAGGCAGATACCAGTCTTCACGTGCAGACAATGCAGCAAGACTGCCTGCAGCAGCTCGGCTGGTGGCATCACCGGCAGTTGAGATACCTCGACGATCGGAGTCTCGGGCGTCGAACGCGCAGTTGACGCACGTTTGTGGCGATGTGTCCGCAAGGGCATCCACGGTCCACCTGATCCATCGGCGCGCCATTGAGCGTCGCCTTCGCATCGAGGGTGCTGCACGAAAGCGACAACCGAATGCTCGCTCCGTATCGGTGGAGCCAGGCGCGTGCGTCTGGAATTCCCGCGATGGAGCGTGGAACACAGCCCGACAACATCAGCACCAGGGCGAGCGTCGAGCGCATGCACGTCAGACCATACAGGTCGCGCAATCGTGCGGCTCGTCGTCGATGGAGCTGTGCGAACCCGGGCCTGTAGAGATACCAGTCCCCATGCGTTCACCAGTCCTCACCATCCTGCTTCTCACCGCCTGCACGGGCGCGACACCCTCTCCTTCCGACGCCGGAGCTGGCGCCGGTGGTGGCTCGGCTGGAACAGGTGGTGGCTCGGCATCGTCGACCCGAACGCTCGGGCCTGATCAAGCAGGCGTCGCCACCTTCTATTCGGCCGATGGCTCGGGGAGCTGCTCCTTCGGCGCGTCTCCCGCCGACCTCGACGTCGCCGCGATGAACGCAGCCCAGTGGAACAACAGCGCGGTGTGCGGCGGGTGCGTGCGCGTCGACGGCCCCAAAGGCTCGGTGACGGTGCGCATCGTCGACCAATGCCCAGACTGCGCCAGCGGCACCCTCGACCTCTCGGCACAGGCCTGCGCGAAGATCGCCGACCCCGTTGCCGGCCGCGTGAACGTGCGCTGGCAACCCATGTCGTGCGCCGTGCAGGGCGCGGTGGTGCTCCGCTTCAAGGAAGGCAGCTCGCGCTATTGGACCGGGCTTCAGGTGCGCAACACGCGCATTCCCGTGCGCTCACTCGAGGTCGAGAAGAGCGGCGCCTTCGTCAACGTGCCGCGCGAGAGCTACAACTACTTCGTCGACTCCAGCGGCTTCGGCCCCGGCCCCTTCACCCTGCGCATCACCGGCAACGACGGCCAGCAACTGCTCGAGACGGGCGTCATGCTCCGCGAGTCAGGCGACGTGATGGGTACGCAGCAGTTCCAGTGACGAGCACGCCCGTCGCGTCTCTTCAGACGAGGAATCAGTTCGTTCCTCACTGCTGCAGACAATACAGGCGAGCCAACTCTGAACAGCCCGCCATGCCGGCTCTCCACCAGTTCATCGTCGTCGCATTGCCGACGACAGCGTTGCCACCCATCTGTGTCCAGTTGACGCAGTTGAACGTCGACGAGCTGTCGATGCTCATCGAGCCCGACGGCGCTCCGGTGAAGACCAACGTTCGGCCCGTCACGTAGCCCGACGACGCCGTGAGGCTGAGCGTGCCAACGGGATAGTCGGGCAGCGAACCCGTATCGGCAGACCCGAGGTGAAACGGAACGCCGTCGAGTCGATGCCAGGTGCCGGTGAGCCCCTGACGAAGGGTTCTCGTGTTCGTCGCCAGGAGCGCGGAGAAGGTGCCAGACAGGCCAGCGTCGGCGGCTTCGCGCTGACAGTGCGAGTTCGCAGCCACGACTCCACCCGCGTTGACGGCGTAAGGCGACGAGAGAAACGCCAGGCGACCGGCGTCAGGTGGCGCGTCGGGAACCACAGGGCGACTTCGGTCCGTTCCGAGACAGTAGAGACTGCCGGGCTGGTTGCACGGAGGCAGGTTCATCGTCGACGTCGTCGACTTCCACAGCGGGCCGGTCGAGTCGGTCTCTCCGGCGCCAGCCTCGTCCGTCGAGGGAATGAGCCAGCCATCACAGTCGGCGCGGCCTCCATCCGAGAGCGCTCCCGTCGCCACGAAGCCCGTTCGCGCCGACAAGTCTCCGGAGCCTGTCGTGGTGACCAGCGCCGGCGACCACAGCGCACCACCGTCTGCGAGGTCCACAGCCCGGTCCGCGAACGGTGCGCCGTCGAGTCTTCGCCAACCACGCGCAGCGCCGAGACGCGCCGCAGCCTCCTGAGGCAACCCCAACCAGGCGCGGTAGGTGCCCGGCAGGCCGAAGGCGCTCGCCTGGGTCGCACAGACCGCGTCGCCGCCATCGACTCCACCGAGCGCTCCAAGGTTCACACCCGTTTCGGCGATGAAGATGAGGTTGTCGTCGGGCCAGACCCGCAGTCGCGTGGTGGCCGTCGCCGCCGTTGGGCAGAGGGTGCACGTCGAGCTGAAGCCCGCGTCCGCGCAGGCGCCAAGCCATCGACCCATTCGCACGCCGGCATCGAGTCCCACGACCTCGAGTGAGAACGCTCCTCTCGGCATCAGCCCCGAACAGGTGCCGCCGTCACAGGCCAGCGCACCTGCGTCGGATTGAACCGAGATGCCCTGCACCCCGAAGAGCTTGAGATCGACCGTGATTCGCACGGGGCCGTTGAACCCATTACAGCCGCTCGCGCCTCCGGCTGATCCGCCGCTCATTCCTCCGGCCGTTCCGCCGCTCGTTCCTCCGGCCGTTCCGCCGCTCGTTCCTCCGGCCGTTCCGCCGCTCGTTCCTCCGGCCGTTC
>JAACJQ010000326.1 GCA_016879935.1 Archangiaceae bacterium
AGCAGCCGCTGGCTCTCGAAGGCCTTCAATCGCGGCAACCCCGAAGAGGCGTACCTCGCCGGCCTGATGCACGATCTCGGCAAGGTGGTGGCGCTCGAGCTGTGCGGCGAGATGGTGCAGGACGGCGACCTCGCGGCCGACCTTCACCCCGGCGTCATCGAGCGGCTCATCGACGACACGCACGTCGAGCTCGGCACGTTGCTGATGAAGGAGTGGGGCATGCCGTGGCCCATCGCCTTCGTGTGCATGAAGCACCACGTGCAGAACCCGCAGGCCGCGAAGGAGCACGACCTGCTGCACGTCGTTCGCATCGCGTCTGCGCTCGACGCGGCCCGCACGAACCCGTGGGCGTCGCCGGCCTTGAAGGACGAGCTGCTGTGGAGCGCGCAGGCCCTGGAGCTGAAGCTCGAGCCGTTTCAGGTCGTGGCTGAAGAGCTCAAAGCGCTGCACTGAACCGGCCGACGTCGACGGAAGCGAACGACCGGATCAACCCGCGAAGGCCAGGTCTGGTCCAACATCTGTCAGGCACGCAGGACATGCTCCGCCACTCGGGCCTTGCAGTTCACGGGTGGTTTGACTCCATTTGGTCCGTGTCTTCCGCCGCGCTGCTCCAGCTGTCGCGTTCGCTGCACGGCGTGAAGTCCATCGAAGATCTGATGGAGCGGGTGCGCGGTTCGGTGGTCGCGAACACCCGGTACACCAGGGCCTACGTTCACCTCCTTCACCCCGACGGCAAGACGTTCGAGATCGTCGGCTACGTCGCGCCGAACATGGACATGGTGAAGCAGCGGCTGAAGACCATCGATGCGAGCGGCGACAAGCTGATTCAGATGGCAGAGCGCGCGAAGGAACCGTTCGTCATCGAGGACATGCGGCTGCACCCGTTGGCTGATCAGAAGCAGGTCGCGTTCTTCGGCAACCGAACGGCCATCTGCATTCCGATGTACGACGCCGCCGCGAACATCGGGCCGCTCGTCATCCCCACGTACGCCGACGAAGGCGTGAAGCCTCCGACGGCAGACGAGCTCGAGTTCCTCATTCAGATGGGCTCGTTGGTCGCGGTGGTCATCGGGCGCTTGAGAGCCGAGACGGCGCAGCGCGAAGCCGAAGGCCGAGCCGCCCAGGTCGAGCGCATGCAGTCGCTCGGGCGCATGGCCGGAGAGGTCGCGCACGACTTCAACAACCTGCTGGTCTCGATTCTCACCAACGTCGACCTCGCCGTCGACGAGCTCAGCACGCACCCGGCGCGCGAGCTCCTCGATGACGTTCGTGAGGCGGCGGTGCGCGCGTCGAAGCTGACCCGTCAACTGCTCGCGTTCTCTCGAGGCCAGGTGCTCAACAAGCGCTCGGTGGCCATCGACGTGATGGTGGCGAGCCTCAAGCGCCTGCTCGACCCGATGATGCCGAAGCACGTGCGCCTGGCCGTGCAGGTTCACTCGCGGCTTGGCGAGGTGCAGATCGACGCTGATCAACTCGAACGCGCGGTGATGAACCTGGTCGTGAACGCCCGTGACGCCATCGGTGACAAGCAGGGCACCATCACCATCGAGGCAGAGCGAGTCGATGTCGTCGACGAGTCGATCGCGGCGCAAGGCGAGCTGGCCGCCGGGTCGTACCTGGTCCTGTCGATCAGTGACGACGGCACGGGGATGGATGAGCAGACCCGCGCGAGGATCTTCGAGCCGTTCTTCACCACCAAGCCCCTCGAGCGAGGCACCGGGTTGGGTCTGTCGGTCGTCGATGGCGTGGTGCGCCAGCACGGTGGCTCGGTGCACGTGTACAGCGAGCCCGGCCAGGGCACGACGTTCAAGCTCTACATTCCCATCGGCGAAGTGGTCGAGCAGGAGCCGCCGCCTCCGCCAAGGGCCCGCACCGGCGCCGAGATGATTCTCGTGGTCGATGACGACGTGCACGTTCGCAAGACGATCGAGCGCGTCCTCCGGCGCGCGGGCTTCGCGGTGCTGGTCGCCTCGAGCGGCGAGGGCGGGCTCGAAGCCGTGCGGCAAGAGAAGATCGATTTGCTCCTCTCCGACCTCGTTCTTCCCGGCATCGACGGCGTCGAGTTCGGCCGTCAGGCACGGGCGCTGCGGCCAGAGCTGCGCGTGCGCTTCATGACGGGCTGCGCGCATGGGCGCATCGGCGCGCTGGCCACGCCTCACCTCAGCAAACCGTTCACGGCCGCCGACCTGCTGCGGCTCATCGAACACGCCCTCGACGACGGTGCCGCGAACCAGCCCTGACCTCAGAGCGAATCGCGAAGCCGGAGCGCCTGCGGAGCGGCCGAGGTGTCTCCGAACTTCTTGAGCACGAGCTCGACCACCGCGCGGGCCTGCTCCTTCTTGCCCGTCGCCTGCAGTGCCCGCGCCTTGCGAACCATCACGCTCGCCTCGAGGTCACGCGACTCGGCACCACGCGAGAGGTACTTGTCGAGCAGCTTGATGGCGCGCTCGGGCTGCGAGAGGTCGTCCTGCAGCACCGACGCCGCCATCAGCGTGGCCCGGTTCGCGTCAGCACCCTTGCCGGCCGAGGCCTTCAGGTACGTATCGACGGCGCCCGACTTGTCGCCCGTGCGGCGCTGACAGTCGGCGAGCGTCATGCGCGCCGGCACGTCATCAGGCAACTGCGCGAGGAACTTCTTCACCTCGGTCATCACCAGACCGCACTCACCCCGAGCCGCGCGCGTGCGCCAATCAGCGAGCTTCGAGGCGGGCACCGACTTCTTCTTCGTCGGCTCCTCTTTCACCGCGACGGGCTCGGGCTCTTCGACGACGGGCTGCTCGACGACGGGCTCGGGCACCGGCGCAGGCGGAACGACGGCGACCACGGGCTTCTCACTCAGCTCGTCGAAGGCGGCTTCGTCACGCGCGCCCAGCGTCGCGACGCCAGCCTTCACCACGAGGCGCTGCCCCACCGTCACGCGAGACGTCTGCGCGTCGTGCGTCACTTCGACGGTGCCCTTCTGCACTTCGACCGTCAGCTCGTCGTCGTTCGCCTTCACGCGGAAGATGGTGCCGACGACGTGCACGCGACCCAGCGGGGTCTCGACATCGAAGTTGCGCTTGCCGCGCGCGGGGTCGACGTGCGCTGCGACCGAGCCCTTCGTCAGCACCACCCGCGTCGCCTTCGTGCTCGCCGACGCAATCTCGAGCCGCGTGCCAGGGCCGACGCCGACCGTGTCATCACCCACCGAGAAGAGCGCGCGACCCTCGGCGGTCGTCTCCGTCACGTTGCCGGTGGTGGAGGCGCCCGACGCGACGACGGACTTCGCAGTCCAGGGAACTTCAGGCTCACTGCGCAGCGCGAGGAAACCGATGACACCTGCGATGACGACGGCAGCGGCTCCGACGGGCACCAGGCGCGTCCACGCCGGCGCTTCGTTCTCGGCCGCTTCAGCGCGCTGCAACAGCCGCGCGACCTCGTTCGGAGACGGCGGCTTCGCCAACGGAGCGCGCGCCGACTTCAAGTCTTCGGCGAACCGATCCCACGAGGGGTCGTTCGTCTGGGGCAGCTGTTCGCTCACGACTGCCCCTCACTCTCGGTCAGCTCTTTGATCTTCTGCCGCGCGCGATGCAGCCGCGTGAAGACGGTGTTGGGGCTCACGCCGAGCGACGCGGCGATCTCCTCCGCCGTCCACCCTTCGACGACGTTGAGCACGATGATGGTGCGCCACTCTTCGGGCAGCTTCGACAGCAGCCTCTCGGCGTCACGGCCCGCATCGACGGCCAGCTGCGGCGAGCTCGTGCGCTCTTCCTTCGACACGTTGCGGTCGATGAGGCGCGAGCGAACCCACTCCACCACGCCCGACTTCTTGCCCTTCTTCGCCGCGATGCCGACCAGGAACGACTTCACCGACACGCCGGGGCGCAGCCGGTCTGCGACTTTGGCGAACGTGAGAAAGACCTCCTGACACAGGTCGTCCAGCTCGCTCTCTCGGACCTGATGTCGAAGGACGTTCATCACCACTCCCCGGTAGCGAGTGTAGAGAGGACCGAGCGCACGCAGGTCGCCAGACACCAGTCGTCTGACGCATGCCTCGTCGTCATCACCCGCCGTCAATTCATCTGGAATGCCCTGACCGCTCAAAGTCCTTCCCATGCGAGCCCGATGCCTGCGTGGAGCGAAACCGCCGGTTGCCGCCAGAGAATCTGATCGCCAGGTAATTCAGTGAGTTGGGTGCGACCCAGGCGCGCCAACGCCTCGAGCCGAAAGACGAAGGTGAAGGCCTGCGTACCTGCGCTCACATCGACCCCGAGGAGTCCAGCCCCCGTGAGTGTGGAGAGTTCTCCCGGCACGCTTTGGCGTGAGACCGTCCACGTGACCTCGGGCCCGAGGCCGCCGCGGGGCCAGATGGCGAACGGGCCGAACGCGTAGCTGTGGGTGGCGACCGCGAGGATCGGCATCGAGACCGACGAAACGGCAGTGGTCGGTGACGGCACCGCGCGATGACCGGTGACGCCCCAGTCGAGGCCGACGCCGAGGCGCTCGGTGAACTTCCACATCGCGGTGAGGGAGCCGCCGTAGCGCGTGGCTCCGCCGATGTGGTCGACGATGCCGGAGTCGACGAGCCCGAAGGCCATGAGACGAAGCCGCTTCGGATCAGGCGGACGCGCAGGCGCAGGCGGAGCGATGGGCGTGTCGACGATGGGCGCCGGCGCGACGTCGGCCGCGTTCGACATGGTGGCGCGGGTCTGCTTCACGACGGCGCGCAGCTGCGGCGGCACGGTGGCGGGCGCTTCGTAGAGGAAGGCGGTGCCGAGGAGCTCGCGCATCATCAACGCGAGCGCGCTCTCGTTGCGGCTCTTCTTGTCGAACTCCAGCGTGCGCACGAGCGTTCGGCCGGTGCCCTGCGCCACGAGGTGGAGCATCAGTTGGCCGGGAATCGGCTCCGAGAGCCACACGACCGCGGCGGCGTCGTTCGACTTTGCGACCGGCAGCACTGCGGCGAGCTGATCAGCCAGCGGCTTTCGCGGGAAGTCGGGAATCGCGATGGGCGTGTTGAGCACGATGAACGAATCGAGCAGCAACGTGAGCTCTTCGTGCAGGCGGGCCTGCGTCTTCACGAACGCGGGCGGGCCGTCGGTGCGAATCATCACGATCAGCGGCGGCGGCGGGCCGATGGAGACCTTGGGCGCAGCCAGAACGAGCGTGAGCGCGAGGGCAAGCATCGGCGAGTTCGGGAGTGTGCCTTCGCACGCGCGCTTTCACACGCCCAAACCGCGGGCACGGTAGCTTGTCGGGCAGACGTCAGCTGCTCGTCTGCGTTGCGCATGCACTGGGTTCTTCAGGAACACGACTTTCGCGAGCCGGGGTGGGACGCCCTCATCGAGACGTTGGAGCGGCTGGCGTTGCCGCACTCGTTCCACAAGGTGGTGCCGTTCGTCGGCGCGCTGCTCCCCGAGCCGGCCATCGCGCACCGCAACGTCATCTGCATGGGCTCGTACTCGATGCGTCACGCCGCGCGCCGGTACGACTGGAAGCCAGGCGTCTTCGACCTCGCCGAGCAGGACTTCGTTCGCCAGCACGAGCACTGGGCGGAGCACCTGCTCAACGCCCACTCACGTGTGCTGCCATTCGGAGACGTGCGGCTCGAGCAGCCGTCGTTCCTTCGACCCATCGATGACACCAAGTCGTTCGCGGGGCGCGTGTTCGAGCCGCGGGCCTTTCACGACTGGCAGCGCTCGGTGCTGGCGCTGGGCGATGACAGCCACACGCTGCGCGCAAACTCGCTCGTGCAGGTCGCGCGGCCGGTGACGATTCACGCCGAGTACCGGTGTTGGCTGGTACGCGACCGCGTGGTGACGGCGTCGCTCTACAAGCGTGGAGACACCGTGTTCTCGAGCGCCGACGTGCCGGAGCCGATTCTCGCCTACGCGAACGAGCGTGCACGCGAGTGGCGTCCCCACGAGGCGTACGTGATGGACATCGCCGAGACGGCCAACGGCCTGCGCATCATCGAGCTCAACACGCTCAACGCGGCGGGCTTCTACGCGGCTGACGTACAGAAGCTGGTGATGGCGCTCGAAGACGCGTTCGCCTGAACAGCGCGAGCAACAGCAGCGGGAGCGTGCCGAGTCCTTCGCTCCCCGAGCAGCCACAACCGAGGCGGGTGAGCGTCGTGCCCGGCCCGTTGGGAAACGGCGTGAGGCTCGAGCCGACTTCACGCACCGACGTCTTGCCTGCGGCACCAGCGACGGCGCCGAACTCGATGCCCATCACGCGACCCGGTTCTCCACCGGCGACCGACCTCGGGCACTCGAGCACCTTGCGCGCGCGCAGCGAGAGGTGACCACCACCGCCTCCGCCACCTGGCCCCTGCTCGACGCCGCTCCCACCGACGCCACCGTTCGCGAAGAGCGCACAGCGCGCGTCGTCGACGACCTCGATGATGATGGAGCCCGCACCACCCGCGCCCGAGCCCGAGCCGAGACGATTCGTCGGCGCTGCGCCTGCTGCTCCGTTCGCTTCCATGTGGCCCGAGCCATCGAGCGAGCGCGCGCGAATGAAGATGGCTCCACCACCGCGCCCACCACCACGCCCCTGCCCCCCGGTACCGGTCGTCGCGCCGCCGCCACCGCCGAGCACGAGCCCCGCGAACGTGAGCGCCTGGCCTCCCACGCCACCGACGTCGCGACGCCCATCAGCGCTCAAGCCACCCTGCCCGCCTTCACCCAGACTGCCGCCACCGCCACCGCCCGAGTACCGGCACACGCCACCACCACCACCGGAGTCGTTCGCGCCGCGCCCCGTCGACGTCGTGCCAAAGCCGCCGATGAGCACGCTCTCACCGCGCTCGGCTCCACGCGCCGCAGGCTCGTTGTCACTCATGCACCCGGCTTCGGCTTCCACGACCTCGCGGGCCGTGCCGCCACGAAACCCCGCGCCGGTCGCGCTGATGAGGCCGTCGTTCGACACGCGCCCCGTCGCGAGAAACGCGAGCACCCCGCCGCTCGAGCCATTCCACGCCGGCGCAACGAGCGAGCCCGTCGACGTCACGGTGACGTCGGTGAACTGCGGCACCAGCACCGCCTGGCCTTCGCCACGCCGCCACGGCCGGTTGAGTGGACTGCCGAGCTCGACCCGCGTGCCGACGACGCGCTCGACGAAGTGCACCGAGTATTCACCGATGCGGTACCGCTCGCCGTCTGACTGCCACTGCGTGTGCACCACGAGCACGACGCTGCCCGCATTGAACGGTGACGAGTCGACGACGGTGATGAACGGGTCTCCGGCGGCCGCGTCTTCGGCGAGCGCAGTCGACCGGTTGACGGTGGTGCCCGGCGCCGTGACCTCCAGCGGCCCGTCGCGCCCTTCCCCGAGCTGCTGCACCTGCGCGAACGCGCCAGCGCTGATCAGAAGAGAGACGAGGAGCAACGAACGCACGGGCGCGGAGTGTGCCTCAACTTCCACGGAAACCGGCCCAGAAGTCGCTGAATCGCCGCACGCGTTCCGAACACTCACGAAGGGCCGCAATCGCCTGATGTGATTCGCGTCTGCAACCTTTTCTGTTTTCCCGTGTTGCGGTGTCTATCGTTCTCAGCCGCCATTCTTTCCGAGGAGCCACTCCCGCATGCACACCCGACTTCTCTTCTGGAGCGCGCTGCTCCTGGCCGGTTCTGCGCTCGCGAAACCGCCAGCTGGCGGCGTGTTCTGCGCGAAGTACCCGACGGTGCCCGAGTGCATCGGCCGGCAACCCGCGTGCGGCATGTGTCACATCGCGGCTCCGCAGCGGAACGTGTTCGGCACCTCCGTCGAAGCGAACCTCGCCCCCGGTGCAGCACGGCCGTTGAGCGATGGCGACTTCTCGATGGCGCTCCCTGCGGCGCTCGCGGCCGTCGAGATGCTCGACGCCGACGGTGATGGCGTCTCGAACCTCACCGAGATTCAGCGTGGCACGGCGCCCTCCGACCCGAACAGCAAGCCGGTCGACCGCGCGTGTGAAGGCACCACGAATCCGCAGTTCACCGTCTGCAAGTACGACCTGCGCTACGTGTACAAGAAGCTGCTGCTCGACTTCTGCGGCGCCTCGCCCACCTTCGAGCAGGTGAAGGCGTTCCTCGCGCGGCCCAGCGACGACGACCGCAAGGCCTTCCTCGACGCCGAGATCGACCGCTGCGTCGCGACCGACTTCTGGCGCGGCAAGAACGGCCAGCTGTGGAAGGTGGCGCACCCCCAGATTCGGCCCGTGGGCTCGCTCAAGCAGGGCGAAGACCCCGGCGCGATTCCGCTCGCCGATTACTACGACGACTACGCGCTCTTCGCGTGGACGCAGACCGACGACCACGACGCGCGCGAGATTCTCACCGCCGACTACTTCGTGCGCCGCCTCGGTACGCCGACCCGCTACGAGAAGGCGCAGAACCTCGCCTCGCAGAAGGTCGACCAGGCGCACCGCGCGGGCAACATGACGACCGACTGGGCGCTCACCTACTTCGTGATGTTCACCGCCCTGCCGCGCAACGCCGCCTCGCAGATGTACCGCGGCTACCTCGGCCTCGACATCGCCAAGCAGGAGGGCCTCTACAGCGTGCCGAACGAGCCGCAGGACTACGACGACAAGGGCGTGAAGCAGGCGGCGTGCGCGGCCTGTCACGCGACGCTCGACCCGCTCACCTACCCGTTCCGCAACTACAACGGCATCTCGTCGGACATGTACGACACCCGGTACATCCCGATGCGGCTCGAGCTGGGCTTCAGCAACGTGGCTCCGCGCATCGGCCAGACACCGGAGCGTGGCGTCATCTTCGGCCAGCCGGTGAACACGCTACGCGAGTGGGCACAGGTCGCCGTCGCCAGTGATGCGTTCGCCATCTCGACCACCACCGACTACTGGAAGCTGCTGGTCGGCCACGCGCCGAAGCCCGACGAGAACGCCGAGTTCGTCGCCACCTGGAAGCGCTTCAAGGGCGACCACCAGTACCGCGTGCAGAAGCTGCTCCACGACATCGTCAAGACGGAGGCCTACGGTGCGCCCTGAGAGACTCGCGTTGTTCGCGGCACTGGTGGCGCTGTCGAGCGCGTGCCCTGCCAAAGTCGACCCGCCGCCGCAGCCGATGGTGATGGAGGTGCCCGACGCTGGACCTTCCGGGCTCGCCCGCTCTGCGCGCGGCAACCTGCGCTTCAAGGGCCCCGAGCGGCTCACCACCGATTTCGCCACGGCGCTGAGCATCAAGACCGACGAGGTGTGCTCCGAGCTCGGAAAGTACCCCTGCCTCAGCGTGCACAACGTCGCGCTCGGTGGCGTCGACCCGTACGGTCCTGGCCTCTACGAGCCCTCGGGGGTGACGGCGGTGACGACGCCGCTCGTCGTCGAGCGCATCGCGTGGTCGGCCTGCTCGCAGCGCGTCGACAAAGACCTCGTCGCCGGCGTGAACGCGGTCGTCTTTCGCGGGCTGCCGATGACGGGCCCGAAGCTCACCAACCCCGACGGGCCCGAGGTGACCGCCATCGTCGGAGAGCTGACGCACCGGGTGCTCGCGCGGGAGCCCTACACGAACGAGGTCGCCACCTACGTGAAGCTCGCGAAGGACATCGAAGCGACGGGCACCGCCGAGCCCGCGCGGGAGTGGATGTTGTCGGTCTGCTTCGCGGTGCTCTCGTCGACCGAAGCCGTCTTCTACTGAAAGGAACCGCACAGCATGTCACTCAAGAAGAATGGCCGGCTCTCACGCCGGGAGATGTTGCGGGCCCTCTCACTCGCCGCCGCGGGCACGTCGATTTCGCCGTGGCTCTCGGGCTGCCGTCAGGCGCTGCAGACGCCAGAAGACGTCGAGCGCGGGCTGCGTCGTGACGCGCTCGATGGAAAGCCGAAGTTCCTCATCGTCATCGGCGCCACCGGCGGAGCGAGCATCATCGACAGCTTCCTCGCCGTGCGGCAGTCGGAGGGCGGCGCGAACGCGGCGAAGCTGAACACCGTCCCCGACGCGCAGGTGCAGTCGGTGGCAAACAGCCCGTTCCGCGCGGTGAAGGTCGACAGCCCGAAGCTCGGGAGCATTCCCGTGCCGGTGAACACCGACCAGCTCGCCTTCGTGAACAAGTACAAGGACGACATGCTGGTGGCGACCAGCATCGGCACGAGCGTGAACCACACCATCGCGCAGAAGCGGGCCATCAACGGCAACGCAGCGTGGAAGGGCCGCACGCTCCAGGAATGCGTCGCGCTGCAGTGGGGCCAGGGCTTCGCGCTGCCGAACGTGAACATGTCGGTCGGTGGGTACGGTGAGCGCGGCACCGACGTGTCGCTGCCGGCGTCGGTCTATGCCGAGACGGTGACGAGCCCCAGCCTGTGGCCGCTCGGCCTCGACGGCGCGAAGGGCATTCGCGGAGCTCCGACGAAAGACATCGCAGCGCTCGCGAGAAAGGCCCGCAACGAGCTCGACGCGTCGTCGGTGTTCGGCACCACCTTCGCCGACTCCGACGCGATGAAGCGGTGGAACGCACAACGCGCCGATGGAGCGCAGCTCGAGGCGCAGGACCTCATCACGCGGCTCAACGTCATTCCGAACATGCCGCCGCAGATTCCGCTCACGCAGTACGGCCTCGACTCGTCGCCCGACGGAGCGAAGGTGCGCGCCGCGTTCCCCGGCTTCTTCGACGACCCGTTCCAGGGCCAGGCCGCGCTCGCGTTTCTGCTGCTCAAGTACCGCGTCTCGGTGGCCGTCACGATTGGGCCCGACTTCAACGTCGCGCTCGGCGGCAACATCGGCTTCGCGAACCCGCCGCTCGCGTTCGACTACAGCCACAACGACCACCGCGCCGGCCAGGCGTTCATGTGGAACCGCATTCTCTCGAACGTCGACAAGCTCATCACGCTGCTGAAGAGCGAGCCGTTCGACATGGCGACGGGCGAGAGCCTGTGGGACCGCACGCTCATCTACGTGGCGACCGACTTCGGCCGCACGCGCGGGCGCCCCGACAACGCCGTCGAGTTCGGTACCGGGCATGACCTCAACAACGGCTTCCTCATGCTGTCGCCGATGGTGAAGGGCAACACGGTGCTCGGCGCCATCGACCCGCTCACGACGTACGGCTACGGGTTCGACGCGCGCACGGGGGCTCCACAGCCGGGCAAGCAGAGCTCGAACGAACCAGACCTGTTCTCAGGGGTGCTGCACGCGATGGGCGCCGACCTCACGGGAAGCGGGCTGCCCGACGCGAGCGCGTTCAAGAACGGCTAGCCCGCCGCTTCGTTCGAGTCGTTCGACGCATCGGCCGGTCGCACCCGCGTGGTGACGACCGGCTCTGCGGGACGAACGAGCGAGTTCGGCGGAACCGAGCGCGTGAGCACCGTGCCCGCCATGATCTTCGTGCCGTCTCCGACGTGAATCGGGCCCAGCAGCGTCGCGCCCGGGCCCACGTGCACGTCTCTACCGAGCGTCGGAGCGCCGCTCTCTTTCGTCACCGGGTCGAGCCCCTCACCGAGCGTCACGTTGTGAAAGAGAATGCAGCCCTCTCCGACCTTCGCGCGGTGGCTCAGCACCAGCCCGTTGCCGTGCACGATGCACACGCCGCCGTGCACCGTCGTGTCCCAGTGAATCTCGGCGCCGTAGAGATGCCGAATGAGCCGGCTCCCGACCTGCCCACCGAGCGGCACGTGCAGGTCGCGAAGGAGCTGCATCGCGCGGGTCGCGACCATCATCTGAAAGCCAATCTTCCGCACCGCGTCGACGGGCATACGCGCGAGGGGAATCGCTTCGGCGTGGTACTTCTGCCGGTAGCGCTGCATCGAGCCGTAGTCGGCCCGGACGGCGCGGGCGAAGTCGGTCAAGGCCTTGCGAATCATGCCTCGTGACTACTCCCGGAAGGGCCCATGGGTCCACCTGTTGCCTCGACGGAGCGGCGGCGGCGCTGTACGTGACGCCTCACTGTGAGCACGCCCAGGCTGAGTGTCGTCATCGCGACGTGGAACCGGTTGCAGTTGTTGTCAGAGCTGCTCGACGCGCTGAACCAGCAGTCGCTCGCTGCCGACGCGTTCGAGGTCATCGTGGTCGACGACGGCTCGAAGGTGCCGGTCGCGCCCGAGCTGGCGAAACGACGAGACCGCTACACGCTGCGGGTGCTGACGCAACAGAACGCCGGCGCCGCGGCCGCACGTCACGCCGGTGTGCGCGACGCGAAGGCGCCCATCGTCGTCATCACCGACGACGACATGCTGGTGCCGCCCGAGTTCCTCGCCGAACACCTCAAGGCCCACGACGCTGGCTACACGCTCGTGCTCGGCCACATCGACAACGAGCCGGGCCTCGACACCAAGCCGCTCTTCGAGCGCTTTCACGCCGAGCAGCTCGCCCGCTTCGTCGCGCGGTACTCGCGAGAGCCCACGAAGGTTCGCGGCGTCATGGTGTGCACCGGCAACGTCTCGTTCCGCCGTGACGACTACCTGCGCGTCGGAGGCTTCGACCGCTCCCTCGACCGCAGCGAAGACCGTGAGCTCGGCGTGCGGCTGCAGAAGGCCGGCGCGCGGCTGTTCTTCGCGAAAGACGCCCGCACCATCAACCGCAGCGACCACCTCGACACGAAGGTGTGGATGACGCGGAACTTCCGCTACGGCATCTACGACAGCCGCATTCACGACAAACACCCCGAGGTGGTGGATGCCGACCCGTGGCACTTCTTCTATCTGGTGAACCCCGTCTCTCGCGCGCTGCTGCTGTTGTCGGCGAGCGCTCCGACGGCGGGCAAGGTGCTCTCTCGCGCGGCGTACGCGGTGGCCGAGAAGGTCGACGAGCGGCGTTCACTCCACCCCCTGCTCGGTCGTGTGGCGGTGGCGGGCGCGACGTTGAGCTACGGGCTCGAGTACTTCCGTGGCGTGCGTGAAGAAGCGGGCAGCCTGCCGAAGACGTGGCTCGACCTCGCGAAGCACACGGTGGCGCACGTGAAGCGAAAGGTGACGTAATGAAGGCGTACGCTCCCGGAGACGCGCTGCCCGGCGCCGAGACGCCCCGGTACCTCTCGCATGAAGGCGTGCAGCTGTACCTCGTGCACCACGCGACGGCGGCGAAGCGGGCTCGCGCGACCGTGGTGCTGGCAGGGCCGATGACGCTCGAGCGGTCGCACGGCTACCTCTCGTGGGTTCGCCTCGCCCGCAACCTCGCCCTCAACGGCTACGACGTGCTGCGCTTCGACTATCGCGGCGTCGGTGAGAGCACCGGCGACTTTCGCGAGCAGTCGTTCGAGTCGTGGAAGGCCGACGTCGCGGCGGTGGTGGCGCACGCGAAGACGCTGCCGGCGAAGCGCGTGGTGGTGCTGGGCCTGCGGCTCGGAGCATTGCTCGCGAAGCCGCTCTTCGAAGACGGCTCGGTCGATGGCCTCGTCGCGTGGGACCCGCCGCAGACGGCGCGCGCGATGCTGATGGACATGCTGAGGCGAAAGCTGGCGGCCGACTACATGGAGTTCCCGGAAGCGCCTCGCAAGGTGCGCGACGACTACGTGAGAGACCTCGAGAAGGACCTCGAGGTCGAGGTCGAGGGCTACCCGTGGACGCAGCGGCTGTGGCGCAGCGCCGAGGCGTTCTCGTTCGCCGAGCCCGAGCGCATCGGCGGCGAGTGGCAGACGGTGTTCCTCGACGGGCGCGCGGCCGACAAGCTGCCGCAGGCGAAGCGCGAGCACTACGCATCACTCAAGATTCCGCGGCCGTCGTTCTGGCTGCAGAGCACGCACCTGGTGGCCGACCTCGCCGAGCTGTTCACGCTCACGCAGGAGCGCCTGCATCAGTGGACCAACGCGTGGAGCGTCACCGATGGAGGTGCGTCATGAGCGCGCGCGAACTCGATGTGCTCGACCTGCCGCATGGCCGGTGCGTCGGCACGCTTCACCGGCCGCGAACCCGGACGAGTGACGTCGGGCTGCTCTGGGTGAACTTCGGCTACGTGCCGCGTGATGGGCACGGTGGGCTCGCGAGTCAGGCGAGCGACGCGCTGGCGAACGCAGGCGTGCCGTGTTTCCGCTACGACCTGCCCGGCCTGGGTGATGCGCCCGGGCCGCTGCCGAAGGTGACGCACGACTTCTTCCCGGTGGTGACGGGCGGCAGCTTCACCGAGGTGACGGTCGAGCTCGTCGAGGCGCTGTGTGCGCGAGAGGGCCTGAAGGGCCTCGTCGTCGCCGGGCTCTGCGGCGGCGCGGTGAACGCCATCTTCACGGCGCACGCGGCGAAGCAGTTCGTGAAGGGCCTCATTCTGCTCGAGCCCGAGATGTACGTGACCGAGCCGAAGGCTGCCGATGGCACCGTGCAGCCGATTCGTCTGCGCCCGTGGGTGCGGCAGCACTTGCCAGAGAAGAAGGGCCTCGCGCTGTCGCTGCTCGACCAGGCGCTCACGGTGAAGCTGCCGATGGAGGACGTGCTCAAGGCCGTCGTCACGCGCGCAGTGCCGAAGCAGGCGTTCAACTACTGGGGGTGGATGCGTCTGCTCACCGCCGAGGGGAAGTACTCGCGCTTCGTCCCGATTCCGAGAAAGGCCATTCTCGATTTCGTGATGAGCCGCTCGGGGCTGCCGTCGGTGACGAACCTGCCGCTGTCGGTCGCGTGGAAGCAGTGGCTCGACGCAGACCGGCCGGTGTTGGTGCTCACCGCGAAGGGCAAGCTGCGGGAGATCTTCTTCGACCGCATCAACGCCGGGCTGGCGATGAAGCTCGAGAAGCCGTCGTACGTGCACGTGCGGCTGTCGGGCACGAACCACATCTTCACGACTGGCGGCGCCATCGCGACGGTGACGAAGCACCTGCGGTCGAACTGGCGATTGTTCGCGAGCTGATCGAGCGGGTCGACGCGTACTCTGCGCGTGAAGATGACTCATGGTGGGCTCCGCCGCGCGTGGCGATCGTGGCAGCACGCTTCTTGCTCGCCGCCAAGCCATGACCTTCAAGACCATTCCTGCTCGTTCCCCCGGTATTCGTCTCTTCTCGTCGGGTCCCCTGCTCGTCGTCGAGTACGTCACGGCCGGAACGGTGGAGTCGCTCGACGAGACGTCACGTCACCAGCACGAGCTGATCTCGCAGCACGGGAAGATCTCGATTCTGCAGATGGTCACCGGAGCGGTGGGCAAGGTCGACGACGCGGTGAAGAAGAAGGCGGCCGACATGACCAAGTCACTCGAAGGAAAGGTCTTCGGCAGCGCCATCGTCATTCCCGGAACGTCGCTGAGCACCGCGATGCTGCGCACCGTGGTGACGGGCATCAACATGCTCTCGAAGAGCTCGACGCCGCAGAAGTGCTACGGGACCATCGAAGACGCGCTGGCCTGGCTCAAGTCGCTCCCCGGTCAGCCTGCGAGCTTCCTCACGCTGTCGGCCAAAGACGTCGCGGCGCTGTTCCCGGCGCAGGCGAAGGCAGCGTGACGTTCAGCGGCCCTTGCCACCGAGGGCCACTTCGAGGTCTTCGGCCAGGTCGCTCCACTCGACCTCTGACGGCGGCCCGCGCTGGTCGACGTGTACGGCCGTGATGCGCTGCTGCGGCTCCTGCGTCGGGTCGCCCAGGTAGATGCCCGGCTCGAACTCCATGCGCACCGAGAGCGACGGCGTTCGCCGGGCCACGTCGACGTAGCAGCCACCGCCGACCTGCTCTCCTCGTACCCAGTCGCGCTTCTCGAGCCCGATGAGCCGGCCCGACGCGACCGAGGTGTCGACCCAGCGCTGCAGCACCTTCGACAACGCCTGCACGTCGGCGAAGCGCTGCGTCTTTCGCTGCAGCTGGGGAAACGCCTCGTCGGTCATCACCTTCGCCCACGCGTCGCGAACCTCGGCGCTCAACTGGAGTGGATGAACGACCCCCACCTCGAGCTCGGGCGTCATCGCCACCGGCTGGCCCTTCTCGTCGACCGGCGCCGCGCCCTCGAGCCGGAACACGCGCTTCAGCGTCGCCCCGCTCCACTGGCCCCACAGCACGTGCCGCGCGACCAGCGACGTGAGCCCATGCATCGCGTACGTCTCGGTGAAGTGGTCGAGCTTCATGCGCCGCTGACCCGACATTCTGCGCTCGAGCCGCTCGACGACTTCCTTCAGCACCGAGGCAGCGCGCTTCTTGAGACCCGCGAGCTCTTCGTCACGCTCGTCGTCGCCGGTCTCGGGCAACGACTTCACCACCGTGCCGTCGTCGTCGACGAAGCGCACCTTGCCGGCGCTCCATTCGATGAACACCGGCTCGTCGGTCGGCAGGCGGCCATCGGGGCGCAGCCCAAAGTCGGGCACCAGCCGCTCGGCCAGCTCGTCTTCGGTGAAGCCCATCTTCTCGGCTGTCGACGTGAAGATGAGCTCGGCGCGCGCGCGAAACGCCTTCGAGCGCACCTTGCGAATCAGCTGGTGCAGCGCCGACAGGCTGGCCCGGCTGCGCATCGCTCCCAGCACCTCGGCCATCTCCTGCGCGCGTGACGAGAGCCCCTTCGGCGCGAGCATCGCCGCCTGGCTGGCGAGGAACTGGGCCACGGCGTCGTCACCGAAGTGTGCGCACGACTGCAGCATCCACCGCTCCTTCGGCGGCGCCCCGACGCGCAGCCACGCCTCGAGCAACGCGCGGCTCATGGCGGCGAGCGAGCTGGCGCGGAACTTCGCGCGGGCGTCGTCGACCCACGGCGCGCCGTCGAGCGGCGTCACCTTCAGCAGCTGCACGAACGCCTCGAGCGCCTCGGCCTGCAACGCCGAGCCACCAGCCACCGCCACCGGCCGCGGCAGGCTCGAGGGCACGAGCCATTCTGGCAACGATGGGCGTCGCGCCGGCAGCACCGCGCCACTCGAGAGCGCCTCGTCGACCCGTGACTTCACCTCGTCGGAGAAGTGCGAGAGCCCCTTCGTCCACGACTCGAACGCCGAGCGTTTGATGAACCGCAGCGCCGACGACGGCTCGACCGCGGCCTTCGTACCCAGGAGCGCGGCCGGTACGAGCCCCGCCGTGGCGACTGCGCCGAAGCGCGTCAGCCAGGTGCGCGCGACCTGCTGCAGGGCGGCGCGGGGTGAGTCGAGCGCGGCCGCCATGACCGGAGCGACCCGCACCGACTCGAACGGCGCCAGCGCCGACAGCAGCGACGGGTTCGCCTTCACCACCTCGAGCGTCTTCTGCAGGCCCGCGACACCGAACCGAACGGCGAGCAGCGAGAGCGTCTCTTCGTCGAAGTACACGCTCGCGGGGTCGAGCCCGCTCCACACCTTGAGCGCGCTGGTGTCACCGACGTCGAGCAACAGGTACGCCGCGCGAAAGGCCCGCGACCTCCACTCGAAGAGGAAATCGGCGTCGCGGTCGGGAGCGTCGGCGACCTTCACGGCCTGGGCATGCATCACCTCGGGCAGGTCGGGCACCTCGACCTCGAGCGCCGCGCGTTTGGGCCGCTTCACGTCCCACGGGCTCGTCCACCCGGTGAAGGCCGGCAGCGACGCGCCCGCGTCATCAAGGCGCTGCTGCCAGACGGGCCGCTCGGCCTCGGGAACCGTCGACACCAGCTCGGGCTGAGCGAGCAGCAGCTCGAACATCAACGCCTCGAGGGTGGTTCGCAGCCGCTCGGCGCGCTCCTCCGAGACCGGCGCCGCGCGAGCCTTCAGGGCCGCGGCCAGCAACCGCTCGGGCGGAGCGCCCTGCACGCGCTCCCACACCTGCGCCGCGTCGACGAACTGGCACCACGCGGCCAACACCCGCTCGTCGTGCGGAGGGCATTCCTGCACGAGTTCGTGAATCGTCGACGCGAGCCACGCCTGGTCGAGCCAGGGATGCGACATCACGACCTCGAGCCTGCGAACGACCTCGCCAGCAGCGTTCATGGCGCGCTTCATAGCCATGAGAGCACTCGAGTTGGACGAGCGTCCTGCCGGAGAGCCGCGCGCCTTCTCAAGCTGCTTCCGGTCTCAGGGATTCTCGCTGAGCACTCCGCTCGGCCCGTCCGTGCCCGGCTGTCCATTGAACACGACGCCGGTAGCGCTCGAGCCAGCCATACCACCCCGCCCCCCTGAACCACCTGTGCGCAACACCCGAACACCAGTGAGACCGACCTTGTACCGAAGAACGACTGCTCCGCCGCAGCCACCCGCGCCGCCGCCTCCTCCGCTGCCTCCCACCCCGCCCCAGGGCGACAATCCAGGTGTTCCGACTCCGCCCTGCCCGCCCGCTGAACCGCCTTCCCCTCTCACGTCAATCTCACCCGAGCCTGAGATGGAGCTGTGGGTCGAGATGAAGAGGGCCTGCCCGTGACGGCCGCGAAAGCCACCTCCGCCGCCGTCGCCGCCACAGCACTGCACGTCGGGGTCGCACCGATTCCCAGCCGCGTCGCCTGGCATCGTTGGGCTCGACGAACCAAGGGCCAGAGGCCGCACTGGGCCGTAGCCGCCGCGTCCTCCAGTGCCGCCGCGGTCGACCCCGGCGTCTGCACCGAACCGCTCGCTGTCGTTGCCAACGCCCAACCCGTACGAGGTGCAGTCAGTCGTTCGGGTCTGCCATCCGCCTGCGCCACCACCTCCGTTGCCGTCTCGTGGGTCTCCACCGCGAGCGACGCGCCCGCCGGAACAGAGCTCGGTGCGGCCACCAGCGCCACCGGCCGCCTGCACGACGTGGTGAATGAGCTGCGGCCCGGTGAGGGAGCCATCGGCGACTGGCTCGTTGCTCACGATGAAGCGGTCACCACCTTCGATGGGCTCCGCAACGATGCGGCCGTTGATGACGACGGGCCCGCGCGACCCCAGCATCGTCCACGCGGCGCCTGGCGCGATGACGAGCGCTCCACCCGGGTCGATGGTGATGGAGGAGAAGTCGAGGACGACGCCGGCGTCGACGCGAAGCGACTCACCCGTTCTGATGATGAGCGGCCCCTGTGCTCCGGTTGGCCACGACTTGCCGCAACGGTTGGCGACGCCACCGCCCCCGCACCAGTCGAGCCCGGTACAGGTCGCGCCACAATCGCGGCTGCGCCCGCACATGTCGGTCAACGTTCCGCAGCGGCCCTCGCAGGCCAGCGCGTCGGTGCAACCGCAGACGTTCGCCACGCCGCCACCGCCGCAGGCCATGGGGGTGGTGCAGGTGCCGCAACCGACGCTTCGGCCACGCCCACAACTGTCGACACCCATCACGAGCCCGCACTGCGCCGCGCGTGCGGCACAGAAGGCCGCGTCGGTTTCGGGGGTGCAGCCGCAACGGCCCGGCGTACCGCCTCCACCACACGAGTCGGGGCTCGTGCAGCGGCCACACGAAATGGGTGTGGGAGTGCAGAGGTCGTTCAGCTCACCGCACTCGAGCCGTTCTGCAGCGCAGTTCGTCGGCAGGCATTGCCCCGTCTCGATGGCGCGCCCGCGGCAGAAGCCAGAACGGCAGACCCGCCCCGCTTCACACTCGCCGTCGGCCGTGCACGCGAAGAGTTCGACGCCGGGTTTGGGCAAGGAGCACCCGAGCGACAAGGCAGCGATCACCACCAACCACAGGCCCGGGAGCGCGTGCTTCACAGGGTGCCTCCAACGCCGACGACCGCGCCGTTCGTCGTTGGCCCCAAGAAAAAGCCGAGCCCGCCACCCATCACGAGGGTGCCGCCCGCCACGAACAGAACCGTCGAGATGAGCGAGAGCGTGAGCGCCTTGCGGGCTTGCTGCTCGGTGATGGTGTTCGTCACCAGCCCGCTGAGGGCGTCGACCGAGCGCATGTTGCCGGCGACCGTCGACTGCGAGAGCGCAAGCAGCCCAGCGCCGACCGCGAGCGCCACCGCACCGGTGGCGATGGAGACGACGGAGACGACGCGCACTGGAGAGAGCGAGCTCGCCAGCCGCACATCAGCCACCATCTTCCCGAAGAACGGCGTGCTCTTGGTGGCGAAGTCCCGCCTGAGGTCGCTCGTCCTCGTGCCCTCGAGCCGCAACTCTCCCTTCTGCGCGAACGAGTTCACCTCGCGGAGGAAGAGGTAGACGGTCGAGGAGCCGTCGTCGACGGTCACCGAGCCGGTGATGAAGTGGGAAGCGCCGATGGCGCGCGCAGCGTCAGAAGCGCAGCGGTCATCACAGCGGCCTGGGCGCGACACCGTCACGGGCTCCACCGCGTAGGCAATCTCGTTCAACTGAGCGCCCGACTCCTGCTTGATGAGCAGGTTGAACGAGTTCACCTGGTCTGCCGTCCAGTTCGAGCCGCCGAGGTCGAGCGGCATGAGCGCGACCCGGCCTTTGACTCCCGCCTGGGCTGGAGACAGCAGCAGGGGTGTGTCGGCGCCAGCCGCGAGCGGCGAGAAGCTGAAGCTCTCTGAAAAGCGGCCGTCGCTGGTGGCGAGGTCGATGGCGAGGTCGAGCCGCTCCTCTTTCGAGCGGCCATACAGGCGTGCGTCGAGTCGAGTCCCGGACTCGGCGAGCTGTGCTCCGAGATTCGTGAGCGCCTTCTCGAGCTGGTCCTTGAGCCATCGGGAGCGTTCCACTGGTGCACCTGGCATGTCGTCGATGGCCCCGACCCGAACCGCGAGCGGCCGTTCGGCGCTGTGGCCGGCGCGCTCGAGCAGCGTGCGCACCCGCGGGCTGAGCTGCTCCTCGAACTCGGTCACCGCTCTGGCCGCCTTCCATCGGGTCAGCCGCGACGACTCGATGAACACGATGACGCAGACGCCAGCCGCGTTTCGGCCCGAGACCCCAGTGGAGATTTCGCTGCGCAGCGAACGGCGGCACTCGTCGCTCTGCGGGCAGAGCTTTCGCTGAAATTGCGCGACCCCCTCGAGCTTCGCCTGCTCCAGCAGGTTCTGGCCCTGGCCGTTCGGCGCGAAGCCCACCTCGAACTCGACCGGCGCTCCGGCTGGGAGTGGAGGCTGGCCTTCGCAAGACCAGACGACAGCCTCGGGGTTCTGCGCGAACAGGAGAACGACGAGCGAGCTGAGCATGCGTGTCAGGCCCTACTTGATGACGACGGTCTTGAGCGGCGGCCGCTTCGTCGATGGCGTCTCGCGCACCAGCTGCTGATGAACGAGCTGCGCCGAGAGAATGCCCACCACCGCCATGTTGTCGGTGTTCGAGAACTGCTCGTCGTTCGAGCGCGTGAGGCACTTCCTCCAGAGCGCGCCGACGGGCCCGGGCGCGAACAAGCCCGACGCCTTCAGCGCCGCCTCGCTCATGCACTCGTCGACCCACGCGGGCCGCTCGGCGCCGATGAAGCTCAAGGCGTCGGGAGCGCGGTACGGCTGCTTGGGCCGCTTCAGAATCTCGTCGGTCACCAGGCCGCGGGCGACGCGCTTGAGCACGTGCTTCTCGTCGAGCGCCTTCAACTTGTACGAAGCCGGCAGGCTGTTCGCGAGCGCCATCACCTCGCGGTCGAGGAACGGGAAGCGCCCTTCGACGCTGTTGCCCATCAGCATGCGGTCGCCCTGCGACGAGAGCAGGTAGCCCGAGAGCAGCGTGCGCACCTCGAGGTACTGGTCCTGCGCGAGGAAGTTCCACTTCGCGAAGTCGGCAGGCAGTGACGACAGCAGCTTTCCGCGCGCGTCGAAGCCCGTGAGGGCCGCCGTCACGTCGGGAGCGAACAGCCGCTTGAGCGCCGCCGTGCCGTTCCACCGCGTCTCGTGCGAGAAGCCGGGCAGCTTCGCGCGCTCGAGGCCACGGCCGAAGAACTGCCGGGTGAGCGCCTGCTGCGAAACCGGTGAACGCGTCAGATACGGGTAGAGCCGCTCGAGCAGCTTGTGCCGCCACTTCGAGTCGGGCTGTCGCGCCCAGAACCGCCGCACGCGCGCCTCACGGAACAGGTCGTAGCCCGCGAGCATCTCGTCGCTGCCTTCGCCCGTGAGCACCACCTTGATGCCCGAGTCGTGCACCAGCTTCGAGAGCAGGAACAACGGCGCGGGAGCGGTGCGCAGAATCGGCCGCTCCGTGTGGCGAATCACCTTCGGGAAGACGTCGGCGATGTCTTTGCGCGAGACGACGACCTCGGCGTGCTCGGTGCCCAGGCGCTGCACCATCGCGCGTTGATACGGCGTCTCGTCGTACTCGGCGTCGGCGAAGCGCAGCGAGAACGTCTTGAAGCCCGACGGCTTCGCGCGTGCGGCCATGGCGGCGACGAGCGAGCTGTCGAGACCTCCCGACAGGTAGCTGCCGACGGGAACATCGGCGCGCACCATGCGCAGCTTCGTCGCATTCTCGAGCGCGCCAGCCAGCGCCTGCGTCGCGTCGTCGAGCGTACCGTTGAACCGGTGCTCCGCGCCGACCGGGTACTTCGCCGACCAGTACGCGACGTCGTGCACGAACTTTCCGTCACGCCACACCGCCACGTGCCCGGGCTCGAGTTCTCGAACGCCCTTGAACACCGACTGCGGCGGCACCACCGTCCAGAACGTGAAGGTCTCGTCGAGGCCGACCGGGTCGATTTCGCGCGAGAACGTCGGAGCGCCCGCGAACAACGACTTCACCTCGCTCGCGAAGAAGAGCCGGCCTTCGTGCTCGAGCATGAAGAGCGGCCGCACGCCGACGCGGTCTCGGGTCAGCACGAAGGTGCGCGTCTTCTCGTCCCACAGCGCGACGGCCCACTGCCCGTTCATGCGCTCGAACGCTGCTTCACCCCACGCTTCCCACGCGTGCACGATGACTTCGGTGTCGCTCTTCGTGCGGAAGCGGTGGCCCAGCGCCTCGAGCTCGGCGCGCAGCTCGACGTAGTTGAAGATCTCTCCGTTGAACGAGATCCACAGCGTGCCGTCCTCGTTCGAGAGCGGCTGCTGGCCCGTCGAGAGGTCGATGATGGACAAGCGCGAGTGCGCGAGCCCGCAGTGACGGTCGAGGTACAGCCCGAACTCGTCGGGGCCGCGGTGCTCGAGGGCGCCGGCCATGAACTCCAGCGCGTCTCGCGACGGCGGCGTGGTGGCCGAGAGGTTCAGGATGCCGGCGATGCCGCACATGGCGTGGCGCTCAGCCCTTCTTCTTCTGCACGAAGGCGACGATGTGGTTCACCGCGTCGAGGTTCTCGGGAACCATCTCGGCGTCGTCGACGGTGATGCCGAACTCACCCTCGATGAAGGTGATGACCTCGAGCACGCCGGTGGAGTCGACGATGCCCGCGTCGAGCAGCGAGGCGTCGTCCTTCAGGGTGGCCGGGTCGGCCACGTAGAAGTTCGAGATGATGAACTGCCTGACCTTCTCTTTGATGTCTGACACGTGATGTCTCCGGGGGGTTCTCAGAGCTTCGTCGCGACCACGACGCGAGGCGCGCCGGAGTCGTTGTTCGCGAACCGCACGTTCTCGTACGCCTTCGAGCGCGTGAAGAGCGCAGCCATCTGCTTCTCCTGCCCGAGGCCGAACTCGAACAACAGGTGGCCCTTCGGCTTGAGCAGCGCGAGCGCATCTTTGATGACGCGCTGGTGAATCGAGAGGCCATACGGGCCTCCGTCGAAGGCCTCGCGCGGCTCGTTCTCGAGCAGCGTCGCGCGGTCGGCCGCGAGCCGGCCCGTCGAGATGTACGGCGGGTTGCAGACGATGACGTCGACCGAGAGCGGCTCGATGACGGCGGCGATGGGCGCGAGCAGGTCACCCTGGAACACGCGCACCCGCTCGGCCAGGCCCAGGTGCTGCACGTTCTTCTTCGACAGGTCGAAGCAGCCGTCGGTCAAATCGCTCGCGAACACCTTCGCCGTCGGCACGTGCACGGCGATGGCGCAGCCGAGGTTTCCCGAGCCGCAGCAGACGTCGATGACGACGGGCGACGGGCCGGCGGCCTTCACGAGCGCCACGGCTTCGCGGCCGAGCAGCTCGGTCTCGGGCCGGGGAATCAGCGCGCCCGGAGCCACCAGCAGGTCGAGCCCCATGAAGGGAAACTTCCCGCGCTGGTACACCTCACGAACGTCGGGCTGGGCTTCGCTCATCGCTCGGCGAGCCCCGTCTTCTTGATCTTGCCCGTCGTCGTCTTCGGCAGCTCGTCGAGGAACGCGACCAGCTTGGGCACCATGAAGTTCTCGAGCCGCTTCTGGCACTCCTTCATGATGTCCTTCTCGGTCATCGTCACGCCCTGCTCGAGCACCACGAAGGCCTTCACCGCCTGGCCGAGAATCTCGTCGGGCACGCCGACGACTGCCGCTTCCTTCACGCCGGGAATGTTCATGATGGCGCCTTCGACCTCTTTGGGCGCCACCTTCTCACCACGCGACTTGATGATGTCGTCGCTGCGGCCGACGAAATAGAGGTAGCCCTCTTCGTCGAGGCGGCAGAGGTCGCCCGTGTAGAGCACGAACTCACCGGGCACCGGGCCGGGCTTGAGCTTCTCGGCGGTCGCCTGCGGCTTTTCCCAGTAGCCCTTCATCACCGTGGCGCCGCGAATGACGAGCTGGCCGACGACGTTGGGGCCGACCTTGTTGTCGTTCTCGTCGACGATCCACAGCTCGGTGTCGGGAATCGCGAGGCCGACGCTGGTGGGCTTGCGGTCGATGTCCTTCGGGGGAAGGTACGTGCAGCGCTTGCACTCGGTGAGGCCGTACATCGAGTAGATGCGCGCCTGCGGAAAGAGGTCGCGCAGCATGGTGATGTGCTTCACCGGCAGCGCCGCGGCGGTGTTCGTCACGAACGAGATGGCCGAGAGGTCGAAGTCCTTCAGCTGCTTCATCTCGGCGAGCACCGCGTAGATGGTGGGCACGCCGGGGAAGCCGGTGACCTTCTCGTCGACCATCACCTTCAACACCTGCGCGGGGAACGCGAAGCTGC
>JAACJQ010000327.1 GCA_016879935.1 Archangiaceae bacterium
CTCCGCCACGTCGAATGCACGCTGCGCGTCTCCCTTCAGCAGGTGCGCGAAGGCGAGGTCGGTCGCAGCGATCGCGACGCCACGACTCTTCGGACCATTCGCCGCAGAGAGCGTGTCGACGGCGGCCGAGAGCGACTGCACGGCGGGCGGCAGGTCGAGCCCGTAGAGAAAGTCGTCGCCCAGGTTCTGGCGAATGATGGCGGTCTCGGGGTGCGCGAGCCCGAACGCGGCTTCGGCTGCCTCCAGCGCCCGGCGGTGGGCGTCGATGGCCCCCTTCAAGTCACCGCTCATCGCCATCGTGTTCGCGAGCACCGACAACATGGCCGAGGTGCGGCGATCTTTCGGCCCGTAGGCGAGCTCACGGCGGTGCACCGCGTCTTCGAGCAGCACCTTCGCTTCGGCGTAGCGGCCCTTGTCGCTCAGGCTCGAGCCTCGCGAGCTCATCACGTCGGTGAGCAGGCGCACGTCGTCGATTCGTTCACAGGCGCCGAGCGCGAGCTCACTCAGCGCGATGACCTGGTCGGTGTGGCCCAGGTTGTATTCGACGGCCAGCAGGTCTGACCACGCGAAGCAGCGCGATCGATCGTCGTGGACGACCTCTGACAGGCGAATGGCCTCACGCAGGTTGGAGGCCGCGAGGTCGAACTCGCCGACGAGCCCGTGAATGCCACCGAGCAACGTCTTCGCTGCGGCGCGCAGGTGTGGGTCTCTCGAGCGCTCGGCGATGGCGTTCGCCTCCTTCGCGATGACGAGCGACGCCTGGTACTTGCCCGAAGCCGCCAACGCGCGCGTGGCCGCGACCTTCTCGCGAAACGCCTCGGCCTCGGCCGGCACGGCGGCGACGACCTCTGGAACCACGGCCGTGCACTCGAGCGGTGAGCGCAGTTGCTGCGACGCCGCGATGGCGTGGAGCACGACTCCGACGTCGGCATCGTTCAGCTGCGCCACGAGCGCGCGCGCGTCGAGCACGTTCTCTTCGAGGCACGCGAGCTGGCGGGGCAGGGTGGGGGAAGGGCCACGCGAGAAGAAGCTGACGCTGCAGGTCTTCGAGCGCGCCTCGTCGAACGAGCGCTGCCAGGCGGTGAGGTTCGCGTCGACGCGGGAGAACGTCTCGGCCGCGTACGAGACCTTCGTTCGGTCGAAGGCCGCGCGCGCGGCGTCACGGGCCGACGGAGTCCACGGGGTCGTGAGCGCCGAGGCCTCGCACTGCGCTGCCGTGGCGCGCTGACCACCGGCGCCGAACGAGACGAGCGCGAAGGTCGAGGTGATGGCGACGGCGGCGACGACCCACCGCCAGCGCGCTGCTCTCGCCGAACGGAGCGCCGCGAGCAGCTCGCGCATGGAAGGGAACCGGTCGGCCGGGCTCGTCGACAACGCGCGCTCCACCACGCGACGCACCGAAGCCGGCGCGTTGGAGCGCTTTCTCGTCGCCTGCCCGGGCATCGAGCCCGTGAGTGCCTCGTGAAGGCTGACCGCGAAGGCGTACTGGTCGCTCTTCGCGTCGCACGCCGCGCCCTTGCGCTGCTCCGGAGAGAGGTACGCCTCGGTGCCGCGCACGACCCCGCCTTCACCGGAACCACCGACGCTCGCGAGCCCGAAGTCGGTCACGCGCACGCGCTCGTCTTTGCCGACCAGCACGTTCCCCGGCTTCACGTCGCCGTGCACGATGCCGGCCTGATGCGCGGCCGAGAGGCCTTCTCCCGCTTCGAGGAAGAGGTCGACGATCTGCGGCCAGGAGCGCGGCGCCGAGTCGAGCCACTGCCGCAGCGTTCGCCCCGCGACGAGCTCCATCGCGATGAAGGTCTGCCCGTCGGCTTCGATGACGTCGTACACGGGCACGACGTTCGGGTGCGCGAGCTGCGCCATGATGCGCGCTTCCGAGAGCAGCTGCTGCACGTCGCCGCGCCGCTCACGTACGCACTTGAGCGCGACGTGACGATCGAGCCGCGAGTCGTACGCGAGATAGACGAGGCCCATGCCGCCGGCGCCGAGGGGCTGCTCGAGCGAGAAGTGCCCGACCTTCGTGCCTCGTGGGAGTACCGCGTCGGCGGCCGGCGCCTTGTCTCCGCTGAAGCTCGACCCGGTCGTCAAGAACATCGCGCGCGCGATGGCCGAGAGCAGCTCGCGGCACGACGCACACTGGTCGACGTGCGCCTCGATGCGAGCGCGCTCCGAAGGTTCGACGAGGTTCGCGGCGTACTCTCCTGCGAGCTCGGGCGCGACGTGCGGTTCGGTCACGGCGCCTTGCTCACCACGGCCTTGCGCCCGCCACCGACGCGGAACTTCGAGTCGGGCTGGAAGATGACGGAGGGCTCGAGCGCGACCGTCTTCACCGAGACGGGAAGCCCTTCGAGCTGCGCATCGAGCAGCGCGCGGCGTGACGCGGGGCCCAGCCGTTCCAGCCGCAACGTCGCCACGTCATCGACGCCCTTCGTGAGGCTCAGGTCCCAGCCGGCGGGAAGGCCTGCGGCGTCGGCAGCGCAGACCGACACGCGCGGCACGAAAGGCAGGGCGGCCCGCAGCGCGGCGACCGACGGCATCTCGGCGTTCGCACCATCGCCGTTCTCTTCGTCCCACTCGTAGGTCGGCGTCCACGCGCGGCAGATACGAACGTGCTCGAGCTTCAGCCAGGTGCTCGTCGGCAGCTTCAGCTTCGAGACGTCGCCATCGCCGAGCGAGAGCGACTTGAGGTTCTTCAGCGGCAGCGCGAGCAGGGCGTCGAGCTCGGCCATCGACACCGACGCCTGCAATGATTCGAGCCGCAAGACGCCCTCGAAGTCGGCGAGCGCGAGCAGGCCCACCGACGTCAGGCCGCGCACGTGACGGAGCCCACGCATCTGCTTCGAGAACAGCTCGTCTTCGCTCGAGAAGCGCAGCGTGTGCACCGAGAGCCACCACGGCGAGTCGACCAGGCCCAGCGTGTCGTCACTGAAGGCGACGTCGGCCTCGGTGAGCGAGCCGTACTCCCACACGGCCGATGCGAGCGGCACCACGCGGTTCAGCTCGCCCAGCCAGAACTCGCCCTGGTCGATGAGCGCTGCGCGCGAGGCCGTGCGCTCCTGCATGAACGCGCCGCGTGGGTCGTTTCGCGCGAGCCACATGTCGGCCCACACCCGCCGGGGACCTTCGGCGTACGGGTCACTCGCGATGGCTTCGAGGCACTCGAGGTCGGCGGGCTCGAGCGTCTGGGCGGGCAACACGAGGTCGAGCGGCTCCCGGTCCATCGGCTCGCCGTCATCGTCTTCGCCGAGAAAGCCGGGCAGGGCGGCGTTGGGCAGATCGAGCCACGGCCGCTGAGAACGGCCGAGCCACGTCACGCGGTGCCCCTTCCCCTCACGCTGCGCGAGCAGGAACGGCTCGGCTTGATCGCTCGACGGCAGCTCCTGACTGCCACCTTCGCCGCACAGGCCCTGGAAGCTGCGAATCGACAGCCCGTTGTCGTCCCAGCTCGGGCGGTTCGACCAGCCGATGCCGACCGTGTCGCCCTTCGCGTCTTCGTCCCATTCGCTCGAGAAGAAGTCTGGCACGGCGCTCTTCGAGGCGAGGAGCGTGAGGTGAACGGCGTCGTCGGCTTCGTCAGCCCAGTACTGCGCGACCGCGGCCAGCACCGACTGATGGTCGGGGTGGTCCTTGAAGTGCTTCGTGAGCCATGGCTCCAGCTCGTCTCGAAGCCAGGTGAGGCGCTCGACACTCGGGCTCTTCACGTCGTCGGACATGGGGCGGGAAGAGACCACGACTCGTGCAGCGATGAAACGACCGCAGGCCTTTGGGCCTATTCGTACGTAATCCACCCGACGAAGCCGCGAGGCGTGAAGCTGGCGTCGATGAGCCGCCCGCAGATGACGATTCTGCCGAGTGAGTCGACCGTCACGCCCGTCGCCACCGAAGACTGCGAGTACGAGGCCGTGGTGAGCGGCACCCCCGAAGGGGAGTACCTTCGCAGGAAGAAGTACGAGTTTCCGGTTCCCACGACGATCGCATTGCCGAGCGCGTCGACCGCGACCGAGAAGGCCGCGACCGCGGTTCCGCTGATGGGAACGTCGTCGAACTGGCGAGACCACGCCGTCGCGTTCGTTCCGAGGTGCTTCTCGAGCAGGGCGTCAGCGTAGAGGCCCGAACGATCGATCACGCCTGCCGCGTGCGCGTTGCCGCTCTGATCGATCGCGAGGCCGTAGAAGACGTCGTCCAGGGGCCCGCCTCGGTTCTTGCTCCAGAGGCGCGTGCCCGCCGAATCGAACTTCATGATGAACGCATCGGTGCCTCCGAGCGTGGTGCCGCCAAGGTTATTCTCGGTCGAACCCGCCACGAACACGTTGCCGGCCGCGTCGAGGGCGACGGCATTGCCGGCTTCGTTCGCCACGAACGTCGAGGAGTACTGCCGGGTCCACACGACGCTCCCGGCGCTGTCGTACTTTCGAACGAACAGGTCATCTCCGCCGCCAGAGGTGAAGCCTGGAAAGGCTCCGTCGACGACCCCGGTCACCACGATGTTGCCTGCGGCGTCGACGGCAACGGCGTTCGCCGAGTCGTTCCCGTACACCCCGAACTGTCGCGTCCACAGCTCGTTGCCGAGCGCGTCGTACTTTCGAACGTAGGCATCGGCGAAGCCGGCGCTCATTTGACCCGTGAGCGTGCCGCGCGTCGTTCCGACGACCACGACGGAGCCTGCGGGGCCAACGGCGACGGCAGACGCAGAGTCGATGTCTGCCGTGGTGATGGTCTGCGTCCACGTCAGGTTGCCAGCCGTGTCGTATTTGCGAACGCAGCCATCGCCGAAGGTGGTCGACGTGTTGCACGCGACCAGCGCGTTCCCTGCGGAGTCGACGGCGACGGTCTGAGCGCTGGTCGACGAGGTGGCGAAGGGACGGGTGACGAGACAGGCCCGATTCGAGGTGCTGGTGCCCGCCCAGAACTCGACACCGCCGGTGCACTGGCGCCACGGGGTGCAGGCGGGCGCGTTCGACACGTTGGAGAACGAGCCGGCCGCACACGCAGCACAGGTTCGATCGATCGTCGCGGTGGCGGCTCTCGTCACGAAGTTGCCGGCGGTGCACGTCGTCCACGGGGAGCAGCTGGTGGCGTTCGTGGTGTCACTGAAGGTCTCGCTGCCGCAGGGCAGACACGTTCTGTCGGTCGTCGCGGTGCCCTGTTGGTTCACGAAAGAGCCAGGCTGGCAGACGGTGAGGGCGGTGCAGGCGGCGGCGTTCGAGCTCGAGCTGAAGGTGCCCGAGCTGCAGGAAGCGCAGGTACGCGCGGTCGTGGCCGTCGCCGGCACCGTGACGAACGAGCCCGGCTGGCAGACGGTCTGCGTGATGCAACCCGTTGCGTTGGTCACGGTGCTGTAGGTTTCGTTCGCGCAGGCAGCGCACACTCTGTCGGCCGTGGCGGTGCCAGCCGTCTGCACGAAGCTCCCTGGTGAACAGGCCGTGAACGCCGTGCACGACGTGGCGTTCATGGCCGTGCTGAACGTTCCTGCGCCGCACGGCGAACAGCTTCGATCGGTGGTCGCAGTGCCTGCTGCGACCTGGAACGTGCCGGGCTGGCAGACCGTCCACGGAACGCACATTCCGTTGCGGGGGAACTGGCCCGCTGCGCACGTGAGGCCGCAGGTCGAGCCGTTGCACGTCGCCGTGCCGTTCGCCGAGGGGCATGCGCGACACGAGGTGCCGCACGAGCTCACGGCGGTGTTGGGAACGCACTGCTGGCCGCAGGCGTGCTCGCCGGTCGGGCATCGACACGTGCCGGCTGAACAGGAGCCTCCGGCCGGGCAGTCAGTGCTGAGCCTGCAGCCCGCCAGACACTGCCGTGATTGCGGGTCGCAGAAGTAGCCGGGGCCGCAGCTCGCGCCTTGCGCGGTGCAATCGGTCGGGAGCAGCTGACACGCCCCTCGGTTGCAGATCTGACCGTTCCCGCAGATTCGTCCGCACTGACCGCAGTGCTCGAGGCTCGCCAACAGGTCGACGCACATCATCGAGCATTCGCCCATCGAGCCGGCGCAGACCGCGGAGCCGCCAGCCGAGCCACCGGCAGCGGAGCCTCCAGCAGACGAGCCACCGCCAGCGGAGCCGCCAGCCGAGCCACCAGCAGTGGAGCCGCCAGCCGTGGAGCCGCCA
>JAACJQ010000328.1 GCA_016879935.1 Archangiaceae bacterium
GAGTGGTGTTTCCATGCGGGCCGCGATCGTCATGCTCGAAGCGCAGTTCCCAGGCGAAGCCGTTCACCTCGAACAGCCGGCTCGTCTTCGTGGGGCCCGAGCCTCCAGACCGCCATCGCGTCGTGCCGAGCGCCTGAAGAATGCAGCGCTTCAGCGTCGGTCCGTCCGCGCCAGCGACGCGGCCGACACCAGACACCTTCGCGCAGGAAGGCTCGTCGAAGGTCACGCCGCTCAGAGACACCGCGTCGGCGAGCTTTCCCTGCTTGATCTCGGCGACCGGGTCGAAGGCTGGTGCTGCGCCGAGCAGCAGCGCCATCGTCATGCGCTCAACCACCACCAGGCTCCTCGCCAGGATCACTCCAGTCGATGGTCGCGAGTTGTTCGTGCGTGAGCGACAGCTCGTCTGCCTGATCTCGCGTCAACCGTGCACCATCGAGCCGTGTGTCGGTGAACGTGCAGTCGACGAAGTCGGTCCTGCGCAGGTCGGCGCCCCGAAGATCGGCTCTCGCGAATGACACCTGCTCGAAGATCGAGGAGCGCAGATCGGAGTTCGTGAGCACGGCATCGGAGAAGTCCACCGAGATGAAGTCGTTCCAGCACAGGTTGGATTCACGGAGATCGGTGTTGCGGAACGTGACGTCGCGAATCTCGGAGCGACCGAAGAACGTCCGCGGCAGCGTGAGGTTGCTGAAGTCGTCGTCGCTGACGCCGGTCTTGAAGAACGAGACACCGAGCACGCGATCGTCGTGCCGAGGAAGCGCAGCGGGCAAGGGCGGCACCTGATCGTCGAGATATCCCGAGAGCTTTCGACACGACGCCTCGTAGTCGAGCCGGCTCACTGGAGCACCTCGATGTCGGCGGTCGCCGGGTTCAGCTTCAAGATGAACACCTCGTTGTTCTGCCCGAGGCCCCAGATGCGATCGGCGGTCGGGTCGGCGACCACGGCGAAGCTGTTGCCGTAGCGCTGCGCGTTCAGCTTCCACGCGCTCCAGCGGTTGTTCACCACGTCGTACACCGGCACGCGCTTCACGTTGGCCGTCACGTCGGCTGGCGTCTGGAAGTCGATCGCGAACATGACGAGGCCGAGCGAGGGAAGAAACGCCGACTCCCGCAGGAACCCGCCGAGCGTCGCCGAGAGCTGCGTCTTGCCCGCGGGGTTCAGCAGCCGAAGGGTGTTGGTGCCGATCGCGTACTCGTACACCTCGCCCTTCGCGGTGCCCTGCGTCGCGAAGAAGAGCATTCGATCTCCCGCCGGCACGTACACCGCGGTCTGACTGTCGGGGCTCATCGCGGGCAGTGCGGCTCCGCCCATCGCTGTTGGGTTCAGCTTCACCCACGGCCCAGCCCGGTTCTCGAGTTTCCACAAGCCCATGGGCGTCCACGCGATCAGGCCCGTCGGCGTCTCGGTCAGCGTGTTCACGTACTGATTGCCGCCGAGCTCCTGCTTCACGCGCGCGCCGTCGAACTCCATGACGCTGCGGCTCGGGTCGTAGAAGTACGTGTACGGGTTCTTGTAGATGACCATGCGCCGCAGCGCGCTCGAGTACGCGTACATCTTGTAGGTGTGCACAGCCATCCACGGACGGCCCTTCGGACTCCAGTGCCCCGGCATTTGATCGTTCGTGAACGTGCGCTCGAAGACGAGCTCGGGGCGGTAGCCGATGGCGAAGCGGTTGTCGGCGATCGAGTACTGCAGCACATCGGTGCCGGACCAGGCCGAGTGGCCACCAGACCAGCGCAGCAGTTGCCGTGAGTCGGAGTCGAACGCCGCGGTGCCCCAGTCGTGATTCGAGCGCGGGCGATTCGGAGCGACGACCTCGAGCCACGCGTTGTCGGGCGCCGAGCTGATGCGCTGCTGGTTCGCGGCCAGCTCTCCGGCATCGGGAAGACCTGCGTCGAGGAACCACGCGGGGTCGTAGCGCCCGCTGCGAATCGTCACGGTGCCGGCGTCGACGCCGTACTGCAGCGTGCCTGCGACATCGGGAGCCGAGACGTCGAGTTTCAGCGCCCACGTGCGGCCCTGCGCCTGGTCGTCGGGGTAGCCAGTCTTGTGGTGCAGCACGGCGATGTCGTCGGCGCCAACTGCCGCGGCGAAGGTGAAGCCCGCGTGAATCGCTGACGGCGAGAACGTGGGCGTCGCCATGTCGGAGAAGTGTTTGATGAGCGACCAGCTGCGATTGGCGAAGTCGAAGCGCCACAGCTGCATCGGCAGCCGCTGGTACGGATCGGACACGTAGTCGGTGGTCGAGCTGCTGGTCCACCCACCGAGCAGCACGGTCGCCTTCGACTGCGGCAGGTAGAGGAGGCGATGGCCGGCACGCGGAGATGGTGAGACGGGTGGCGTGTGTTGCGTCCATCGTTCGGTCGCGAAGTCGAAGGTCCACGTATCGGAGAGCAGACGATCGAGCTCGTCGCCGCCGAAGAGCAGCGCTTCGTTGCGTTCGGGGTCGGTGACGAGGCTCGAGTAGCTGCGTGGCGGCGGCTCGGCTCCGGTGACGGGACGCCAGGTCGTCGTTGCGGGTTCGTAGATCCACGTGCCGGGTGTGCCGGCGTCGGACTCCACGTTCGCTCCGCCGAAGAGCAACACCTTGCTGCCCGTCGAGTCGGCCGTCATCGCGCCCCACATGAGCCGGGGCTTCATGGCGCCGCCTGCGGGATCGGTTGCCGGTGCGTGAAACGTCCACGCGCGCGCGACCGCGTCGTACGAGAACGTGCGATTCCAGAGATAGAAGAGGAGCCGGTTCTGCGACGCGAGCCACGCTGATTGGCCGAAGGTCGTCGTGCCTCCGTAGACCTCGAAGCTCGGGCGCGGGAACCCCGATGTGTCGGCGACCTCGAAGGCCTCCGAGCGGAAGCCCGGCGCCGTGGAGTTCCCGACCTCAGGTCCCCACGTCGTCTCTTTCCCCGGCGGGAATGCGTTTCGCCATGCGGGATCACCCAGCTTCAGCACCTGCACGTCGTACGGCTGCATCGCGTGCGAACGGGCTCCGCCGACGAGCACGTACTCGGAGGTCGTCGGGAGATAGACGAGTGCGGCCTGGGTTCGGGTACCGACGTCTCCGCTCGTGAGCGGCGCAAAGACGTTCGGACGAAGGTTCACGGGGCAAGTTCCGGCGTCGGCTGCGAGACACCGTCCCAGACAGGGCTCGAAGCCGGCTGCGCACGCGAAGCCACACGCGCCGTTGGTGCACGTCGCCGTGGAATTCATCGGCGCTGAACACGGAGTGCACGAACTGCCACACGTCGCGATCGAGTCATCTGCGACGCAGGCGCCGGAGCAGTCGTGCGTTCCACTCGCGCATGAGCTGCCTCCGTCGACTTCGGGCTCGCCAGCATCGACGCCTGGGCCGGTCGCCGTGCCCACACACGCTGAGAGAGACAGCAACGCGATGACTCCGAACGCTCGCATGCGAGCAGCGTAGCAACCGTGGTCGTGATTTCTCGCAACCGTGGTCGCAGATCGCTGCCGCCGGTCGGGCGTTCGCGAGGGAATCCGCTGGCCCGGTCAGTGCAGCCCTCCGCGCATGACCCTTCGAACGACTGTTCTTTCGACGTTGGTGCTCGTCAGTTGCGGAACGCCCTGCACTCGAATCGCTGCCGCGGAAGCTGCGGGCGATCAGAAGGGAGCCGCGTGCAATGCGAGCCGAAACGCCTGGTCAGACTCGAAGCTGCAGACCTGCGAACGCAATCAACCCGACTGCACCGAGAACGACCTGAAGCAGTTCGACTTGTACACGAAGTGCATGGAAGCGCTGCCGACGTGCGCCGAGGGCCAACGCTCGTCATGGGAACTCTCTCGCGCGGCCTGTGGCCTCGAGAACCTCGCGTTCAAGGTGAACCTGAAGTGCGTGAGAGATCTCTGAAAACTCGTCAGCGGGGACGGTCCGATGCAGAACGAGGGCGTGGATCGAACGCTCTCAGCGCCCGGCAAGCTCTTCCTGTCAGGCGAGTACTCGGTGCTGTGGGGTGGAGTCGCGCGCGTGTTGGCGGTCGGGCCACGCGTTCGGGCGTACGTCCGCAAACGCGCTGATCGCCGAATCGACGTGCTGCTCGCCGAGGGGCGGCTCTCGGGTGACACCACGCCGCTCGGAGCGCGCTGGGAATCGACGCCACCGCCGTCATTTCACTTCGTCGCGCGCACGATCGATCTCGCGCTGCGGGCCGTCGCGCAGGACAGCTCAGGGTTCTCGATCGCGTTCGAGCCGTCGCCCACGTCGAACGGAAAGAAGCTGGGGTTTGGCTCGAGTGCACGCGCCTGCGTGTTGGCTGCAGAGGCGTGTCGAACAGCGATGGGCGCTTCGTTCGATGCGTTGAAGCTGGCGCTCGTCGCTCATGCGTCAGCGCAGAACGGGAAGGGCAGTGGAGCCGATGTCGCCGCGTGCTTCGCGGGTGACGTCGTTCGATATCGGCGTGCCGACGTGAGCGCGTTGATCGAGGCGGGCAACAAGGGCGGCTTCGGCGGAGCGCTCGTGAATTTCCCTCCGGTCGACGTCTGGCGCGTGAGTCCTCCGCGGTTGCCGATGTTGTACGTGTTCAGCGGTGAGAGCGCGTCGACACCGGTGTTGATCTCGGAAGTCGAACGGGGCCTCGATGCGAAGGGCCGAGAGAAGTTCGTGCTGCAGAGCGATCTCCTCGGAGCTCAGCTCGAAGAGGCCCTGGCTCGTGGTGACTTCGCCGGCACCAAAGCGGCAGCAAGCGAGCTGCAGGCACTGCTGTTCTCCCTCGGGCCGTCGAAGACCGAGTCGCTCGAGCGGGTGATGGCGTTGGCTTTCTCGACCGGATGCGTCGCCAAGCAATCAGGCGCGGGCGGAGGCGATGGGGCTCTGGTGTTCGCGCCTGATGTGGCGACGCGAGACGCTGCGAAGGGCGTGTTCGAAGCGCGAGGAATGCTGGCAGTGCCGGTCTCCGCCGAGCCCGGAGTTCGCGGCGAAGTTCAACCCGTCCCCGAACTCGTCGGCTGGGTGAACGCGACGAACTGACGACCGAATCCGCCTCTCGATTCGTTTTGGATGGTCGTGTTGTGCTTTGCGTCCACGAATCGCACTTGCGGTGACCTTCAGCTCGTGGGTGACGATGTCGACTGGACTCTCCGAGAAGTGGTTCCAGAGGCAGAAGCGAGAGCTTGCTGCGGACGCACCTGAAGTCGTGATCACGAACTCCGAGGATCGGATATCGAGGTACTTGAAGGGCGAGCGTTCGGGGCCGCGAGCGGCTGCTGGAGCTGTCTCTGCACTCGACTGTCTATGGCGTCATCACGCCCGTCGCGCCGCCGGGCGAGTTCGGGACGGCGATTCCAACTCGTACGCAGTGATCGACCAGTCCCTGCTGACCGCTGGTGCGGTTGTCCTCGCGCAGGCTCGTGCGGTCGAGCTGGATCCTTCACCTGGCTACGCAGCTTGCTCGATGGACCAGTCGGGGCTCGCTTGGCTCCATGCAGAGTCTGTCGGTGCAAGGCAGGTTGCTGATGCGGTGGCCTCGAGAATCCGTAGGTTCGTTGCGGGCGAGAGGTTCTGGGACATTCCAAGTTTGCCACCTTCCACGCTGGTCGCGCACTGGCTCACTGGGAAGCCATTGGACGAACTCGTCGCGGAGAAATGGCCGATGCTTGGAGGATTTCGTGCTGCGAGGAAATCCGCCTTGTCACCCGCTGACTTCGACGAGTTGGCGTCGCTCCACTGTGAGCGAGCGCCGCGTGACGTGTCTTTCTTCGACAGATCGCCCCTGTTCTTGATGCCCATCGAACTGCTCGTGCTGGAGAAGCGCACTGGGTGCCGGATGGAAGGACGGCACCCAATCATCAACTCGCCATTGGCGGCGCGCCGGGTAGTGCCAAACATCAAACCGCATCCGCAGATCGCCGAGGTGTTGCAGCGTGCAGCCAGCGATCTGCCGGGGCTCGAACAGTTGATTGTGGAGTAGTTCGTCGCGTTCGAGCGACAGGCCCGACTGAGTCAGAACACGCCGTCGCGACGACTCAGCAAGTCCTTCAGCATCACGTCGATCGTGTCGCGCACCTGCTCGTTCAGCTTCTGAACCAGGGCGAGATCGGTCGCTGCAGCGGCTCCGCCTTCGACCACGATCGGCGTGCCGAACTTGATGAACCACCGCGCAGGCAACGGAGGCAGCGTGAGCGGCAGAAACGGAATACCCAGCGCCTCCGCGGGGAGCTTCGCGAGCAACGGCACCGATTCCTCCGCGCCGACGATCGCGACTGGAACGATCGGAACACCCGCGCGCGCCGCGATCTTCACGTACCCGCCACGCCCGAACCGCTGCAGCTGATACCGCTGCGCGAACGGCTTCGAGAGCCCCTGAAACCCCTCGGGGAAGACGACGATCGGCGTGTGCTCGGCCAACAACTGCATCGCGTTCTCGGGGCTCGCGCGCACCGCGCCGATTCGATTCCACAGCACGCCGAGACCAGGCGAGTGGAAGATCTGATCCTCCAACAACCATCGGGCAGGCAGCAGATCAGGCCGCTCACGCTTCAGCGCGTGGTGCAGCAGGGGCCCGTCGATCGGCAGTGCTCCGGCGTGATTGGCGACGAGCACCGAAGCTCCGGCGGGAACGTCAGCGACGCCCTCGAGCGTCACGCGCCAGTACTTCTCGAGCGCATCGGCGAGCGGCTGGAGCGACTGCACCAGCGCCTCGTCGCGTCCATACGCGTCGACGCGCGTGTCCTTCCCCGAACGACCAATCACCGCACGCAGCGCTCCGGCCACACCCTTCACCGAGGCGATCGCGCCATCACGAGAGAGCAGGGAAGGGCTGAGCTGCACCGGCGTCTGCGGCCGCTCGGTCAGCGCAGCTTCAGGCGGAGGTCGAACCGTCGGCGGGACGACCTCGGGCGCGGCCGCATGCGCGACGGGCTCGCGACCCAACGAGAACGCCTCAGGTGTCGCGTCATGCCGAACGGGATCGGACGCGAGCGTTGGCGAGCTGAAGTGTGACGCCGGCTCCGCGCCAAGCCCGGTCGCGCTCGGCGCCGCTGCATGCGGAATCGGGTCTGCCCACACCGACGGCGAGCTGAAGTGCGAAGCAGGCTGCTTCCCCAGCCCAGTCGCGCTCGGCGCGCCAGCATGCGGAACAGGATCAGCCGAGAGCGACGGGGAGCTGAAGTGCGGCGCTGGCTGCGTTCCAAGTCCGGTCGCGCTCGGAGCACCCGCATGCGGAACCGGATCGGCCGACAACGACGGAGAGCTGAAGTGCGGCGCCGGCTGCTTCCCAAGGCCGGTCGCGCTCGGTGCTTCGGCGTGGGCAACGGGCTCTGCTGCGGCCCGAGCGCGCACCGGCGGCGGAGGCCCGATCGCCTTCGACTTCTTCGACGGTCGCAGCGGCGCGGTCGGCTTCGCCTCGTTCGCCAGGGGAGCCTTCGGCGCCTGCACCGTCTGCATCTCGGGCGTCGCCTTCCGCTCGGCTTGCGGCGTCAGCACCGGCTTCGTCGCGACAGGAACACGCGGCGCGGCTCCACGCTTGAACGGATCATTCCCGAGCACTCGTTTGGCAGCCATGCGTCACGTTCTCCGTTCACGCATCGACGCCATCGCCTCGTGGACGGGCACATGCGGAAGAAAGTGGAGCTCACGCGCGGCGCGACGGCCGTCTGCGAGCCAGGTGTAGCGGAAGAAGTCCATCAGCGCCCACGGGCTGGCCGGGAGACTCGCCGCCTCCATCGCCGCGATCGCCGAGCGCAGAATCGGCCCCGGCATGGGCACGGGCATCGACCCCGCCGCGAGCAGCAGCGACGACACCGGCGCCACGCCATCTCCGACGACATTGAAGACGCCCCGCGCCTTCGTGTGCAGCGCCAGATGCAGCGCGCGCGCCGCGTCTTCTTCGTGAATCACCTGCCACAACGGGTCGAAGCCCATCACAGTGGGAATCAGCTTCGTTCGCACGAGCCGGGTGAACGGGTTGTTCGACGTCGGCCCGACGATGGGCGCGAAGCGCAGCGTCAACACCTCGACCTCGGGGAAGCGATCGGAGAACTCCGCCAGCTGCCGCTCGACCTCGACGCGATCGCTCACGAAGCGAATGCCCTGCACGGGGTGCAATGGCGCCGACTCGGGCAGGTACGCCGGAGCGTTCGGCCGCGCGCCGTACAGCACCGTCAGCGACGGTACGATCAGCCGCTTCACCTTCACCGCCCCCACCGCCGCCAACAGGTGCAGCGTGCCGATCACCTCGAGCTCGTGCGCGAACGCCGCGCGATGCACCCGGGAGTTCACGAAGGCGAGGTGGAAGAACGCATCGAGGCGCACCTCGGCCAGCTGCCGCTCGAGATCGGCCTCGGCGCCCGGGCGCAGCAGATCGAGCCGCACGAACTTCACCCGCTCTGGCAGATCGACCGGCCGCGTGACGTCGAACACGACGATCTCGGCGACCTGCTCGTCAGCAAGCAGCTTCGGCATCAGCAGGCGGCCGAGATCGCTCGACGCGCCCGTCAGCCCCACGCGCATGTTCGTTCGCCCCGCCCGCATTCGCCGAAGCCTGATACGACACCCCGCGGTTCGATGCCATGCGTCGCCTGCGCCTCCTTCTTCTCGCTACGCTGAGCGTCACGCCCGCCGCCCTCGCGCATGACGCCGACGTTCTCTACGCCCGGCTCGAGACGACGCCCACCGGGCTCACCGAGATCATCACCCTGACGAACGCGACGCTGCTGCAGCTCGCACCCGTCGACGCCGATGGTGACTCCCTCCTCACCCAGAAGGATCTCGACGGCCGGGCCGACGCCATCGTCGCCGGCGTGTGGAACGACCTGCCGCTGACTGCAGGCGGAGCACCGTGCACCCGCTCGAACGAGCGCGCGCTGCTCGAAGACGGCTTCATCTCCCTCAGCGCCGATTGGGTCTGCGGCGACGGAGACCTGCGCCAGGACTTCAAGATCCTCCGCATTCTCCCGACGAACTACCGCGTGGTGCTCGGCAGCCAGCTCGAGGGCGAACGCGGCCGACGCTTCGCGCAGGGCGTCTTCACGGCCCTCGAAGTGCCACGCCCGAAACCACCGTCCGTCATCGATGGGCAGAAGCTCGCCGCCGGCTTCGTGGTGGGCCTGCGCGACACCGGCGTCGTCGAAGCGCTGGCGCTGTGCTTCCTCGCGTTCCTCTCGGCCGGAACGATCAAACGCGCCGCGCTCCGGCTGATGCTCCTCGTCGCCGGCGCCGCGATCGTGCTGGGGTCGCTCAGCCCTCCATCGCTCCTCGTTCCCGTGCTGCTCGCCGTCGGGGCCGTCGGCATCGCCTTCGTGAAGGCGCCTGCCGTGGCCGAAGTGGCGTGTCTCCTGGCAGGCGTGGGTCTCGGCCTCCGCTCGACGCTCCTCATTCGGCAGGAAGCGCTCGGCTGGCTGCTCGGGGCGACGGTGGTGATGCTGGTCTCGGCCCTCATCGGACTGCCGCTCGGACGAATCATTGCCCGTCGCCCGCGCGCCTGGGCCTCGACCCGGCTCCTCCTCGTCCTCCTCGTGCTCTTCTCGGTGGGCCTGCGCCTCGGCGCCTGATCGAAACCCTTGCCGACGCGGCGGTGAGACCCGACACTCCGGCCGATGGCGAAGGAGTCCTACAACGACCTCATCTTCATGCTCGGCGATCTCGCGCGCGAGCACCTGGCAGAGAAGAAGAACCTGCCCAAGGCGATGCAGGCGGTTTTCGAGTGTGAAGACGTGCTGCTCGGCGTTCGCGAAGAGATCGCGGCGCTCGAGGGCGAGATGAACGAGGAAGACGCCGCCTACCAGGACTTCCTCGATCAGCAGGCCGCCGAACGTGACGAGCAGCAGGCGATCACCCGCAAGTGGCGCCATGCCGTCGCGGGCGTCGAGTCGCGGAGCCGCGAGCTTCGCAAGTCGCTCTCGTCACAGAAGGCCGCCTACCGCTACCAGAAGAACTCGCTCGCCCTCGCCGATCAGAAGCACAAGGAGCTCGAGCAGCGCGAAGGCCACGACGTGAAGAAGATCGACACCAGCCGCGCCAACCTCAAGACGTTCCGCCTCAAGATGATGCGCTTCGGCCGCATGCTCGAAGACATGGAGATGGAGCTCAACCAGGTGCTCACGCCGCGGCCCGGGCAGGTCGGCGCGCAGGGCATTCTCGCGCACAAGCGCCTGCTCGAGATGGAAGACGAAGCCGAAGAGAAGAAGGCCGATCACGAGGAGCGCATGAAGGCCCTCGACGAGGCCCTGGCTGCGAAGGAGGCCGAGGCCCAGGCCGCCGAAGAAGATCTCGACGGCGCGCTCTTCGATCTCGGCGAAGAGGTGTACGGCGATCGCATCGCCCACCCCGCGCTGAACCCGATCTACCCGCGCCTCGACAAGGCGGGTTGAGCCCGGCCCGGTTTTTGACCGGGTTGCTTGACCCACTGCACCCTTTGGGCCTACAGGCCGCCCCCACTACCCGTCATGACGACGGTGGTTCGTCGTACGCAAGCCCCGCGTGCGAGCCGAGCGGTCTTTCCTTCAACCGGGGTGATGTACCCAGTCAGCAGTCAGGTCAGGACAACCACTTCATGCAGCAGAACGTGAACCAGGGCTTCAACGCGGAAGGTGATGAGGATTTTGCGGCGCTCTTCGAGGCCTCGCTCAAGGAGACCGGTGGAACCGGCCTCGTGAAAGAGGGCGAAGTCATCAAGGGCGTGGTCGTGCGGGTCACCGGCGAGTTCGCCGTCGTCGACATCCGCTACAAGAGCGAGGGCCAGGTCGCCATCGCCGAATTCACCAACGCGAAGGGCGAGATCACCGTCAAGCCCGGCGATTCCGTCGACGTCTACGTCGAGTCCCGTGAGAACGACACGGGCATGGTCGTCCTCTCCAAGGAGAAGGCCGACAAGATGCGCATCTGGGACGAGATCTCGAACGCCGTGAAGGGCGACGAGATCATCAAGGGCACCATCACCGGCAGGGTGAAGGGCGGCCTCCAGGTCGACATCGGCGTGAAGGCGTTCCTCCCTGGTTCGCAGGTCGACATTCGCCCCGTGCGAAACCTCGATCAGTACCTGGGCAAGGAGTTCGAGTTCAAGGTCATCAAGTTCAACCAGAAGCGCGGCAACATCGTGCTGAGCCGCCGCGTGCTCCTCGAGAAGCAGCGTGAAGAGCAGAAGAAGGAGACGCTGAAGAACCTGAAGGAGGGCGCGATCATGAAGGGCCAGGTGAAGAACCTGACCGACTACGGCGCCTTCATCGATCTCGGCGGCATCGACGGTCTGCTCCACATCACCGACATGTCGTGGGGCCGCGTCGGCCACCCGAGCGAGATGTTCAACGTCGGCGACGAGGTTCGCGTCGTCGTCCTCAAGTTCGACCCCTCGCAGGAGCGCGTCAGCCTCGGTCTCAAGCAGATTCAGGAAGACCCGTGGCACCGCGCCGACGAGAAGTACCCGGTCGGCACTCGCGTGCGCGGCAAGGTCGTCAGCCTCACGGACTACGGCGCGTTCGTCGAGCTCGAGCAGGGCGTCGAGGGTCTCGTTCACGTCAGCGAGATGACGTGGAACAAGCGCGTCAAGCACCCCTCGAAGATGATGGAGGTCGGCAAGGAGGTCGAAGCCGTCGTCCTCGACATCGACCCGAAGGCCAAGCGCATCGCCCTCGGCATGAAGCAGATCGAGGTCAACCCCTGGACGGCCCTCGAGGACAAGTACCCGATCGGCTCCGTCATCAAGGGCGTCGTTCGCAACGTCACCGACTTCGGCATCTTCGTCGGCGTCGAAGAGGGCGTGGACGGCCTCGTGCACGTCTCCGACATCTCGTGGACCCAGCGCATCAAGCACCCCGGCGAGCTCTACAAGAAGGGCGACATCGTCGAGGCCTGCGTGCTCAACATCGACGTCGAGAACGAGCGCTTCTCGCTCGGCATCAAGCAGCTCAGCCAGGATCCGTGGGACACCCTCTCGGAGCGCCTGCCCGTCGGCAGCCGCGTCAAGGGCAAGGTCACCAAGGTCACCGACTTCGGCGGCTTCGTCGAGATCGAGCCGGGCATCGAAGGCCTCGTGCACGTCTCGGAGATC
>JAACJQ010000329.1 GCA_016879935.1 Archangiaceae bacterium
AAGCCGCAGAACATCTTCCTCACCGCGCGCGGCCGCGTGACGATTCTCGACCTGGGCGTCGTGCGCGATCAGCACAACCCCGGTCTCACCAAGCCCGGCGCGATGGTGGGCACGCCCTATTACATGTCGCCCGAGCAGATTCTGGGCCTCGAAGACATCGACCGCCGCACCGACGTCTACGCGCTCGCCGCGATGACGTTCGAGCTGCTCACCGGCCGCCCGCCCTTCCTCGGGCAGAACAACTTCGAGGTGCTGTACGGCCACAAGAACACCGCCGTGCCCGACGCCGCCGCGCTGGTGAAGAACATCACCAAGCCCGTCGCGCAGGCCCTCATTCACGGCATGGCCAAGCGGCGTGACGATCGCCCCGAGACGGCCTCGGAGTTCGCCGCCGAGCTCGAAGCCGCCGCCGGCGTGAAGAAGATCGACCTCGCGAAGTCGTTCGCCTTCATCGCCGAGAAGAAGAAGCAGGCCGAAGCACGCGACCTGAAGCAGACCCGCGATCAGCTCGCAGCCGTCGCGCCCGCCGCGCCGCCCATCGACGTCGACAGCACGCGGCTGATTCCGAAGTACGTGCCGAAAGAGAAGCCCGCCGAGCCGCCGCGCAGCGAGAGCGCCGAGGTGCCGCTCGCCGCGAACGAAGACGTCGTCAGCGTGCTCAACGCCGTCGAGCAGGAGTCGGACACCGGCAAGACGCAGCTCTTCTCGACCGAGGCCACCTACGTCGGGCCGATGCAGACCCGCGACGCGACCGTTCCCAACCCCGTGCCGAAGGTCGGCCACGTGCGCGTCATCGCCACCCAGAAGGGCAAGCCCGTCGCCGCGTCGTTCGTGCTCAATGGGAACAAGGGCCAGACGCCGCGCGCCATCTCGCTCCCGCCCGGCAAGTACACGCTGCGCGCCGAGTACCCGGGAGCGAGGCCCATCGAGCGCTCCGTCGAGGTGGTGCTGGGCACCACCATCAACGTTCGCATCGAGTTCTAGGGCAGCTCGCCGAACCCGGCGTCGCGCGTCTGGTTCGCCACGAAGTTGCTGTTGAGCGTTCGCCCGAAGCCGATGTCGCCGCCGGTGTCTTCGAAGCGCATCGAGAAGCTGCCCGAGGTGAGGCCGCCAGACTTGCCGCCGCGGCTGATCTGCAGATCGCCCGACCGAATGCGCGGCAGGTTGCGAATCGGCTCACCACCAGGCGCATGCGCGACCGTCGTGCGCGGGTTGCCGGCGCGCCAGTCTCCCTGCAGCAGAATGCGCGAGCCGGGCTCGGGCTCGACCGCCGTGATGGAGCCGTCTTCGGCCTGCGTCTGCAGCGAGATGGTGACGCGAATCACGATGTCGAGGAACACGCCGCGGTTCCGCGTGTAGATGAGCTGCAGCGCCTCTGTGTTGCGATAGGCGATCACTTCGGTGACGGTGAGATCGATCACCTCACCGAGGCTGCCGCCAAGCGCGTTGTCGGGCGTGCAGGCCGACAGCACCAGAATCGTCGCGAGTACGAGTGCGCGTCTCATGAGAGGGGCCAGAGGCTAGCGCGCCAGGCAGGGCCTGACGCCAGCTTTCAGCGCTCGATCGCGACCTTCACCGCGCCCGCCGTCGGCTCCACCGAGCCATCGCCGCGAATCGCCGCCGGAACACGGTACGCCACCACGCGTTTGCCACCGGGCAGGAAGCCGAGCTGCGGCGCGAAGCCACCCGCTTTGTCGACGACCGTCTCTCGCCACACGTTCGCCGAGCGCCGCGCCACCCGCAGCTCGTCTTGATCCTGGCTGCAGTCAGACGGCGCGACCTGATCGCGCAGCGAGCAGACGTAGTAGGCGATCGACGGCTCTCCGGCGAACTGCGGGTCGTTGTCCATCGCGAGCGACGGGTACCAGCCGCCGGTGCCCGAGGCGTAGACCTCTTGCGGCGACTCCCACATCGAGGTCGCTGCGTCGGTCGCCTGGTTGCGGCGGTAGAGCAGCTTGTTGTTCGACTTGTCGGTGACCGCCACGCCCCAGCCTTCGTTCGCGTGGAACGCCAGGCTCGCGCCCGTCATCGTGTCGGAGATGTCGACGATCGACGCCGGCGCCGACCAGGTGCCGCTCGGTGACCGCCGCTGGAAGATGACGTCGTTGCCGCGCGTGTCGGCGCCACCGAGGGCCTTGTCGTAGACGATGGCGGGCTGATCTTCGGAGCCGATGATCATTCGAATGCGGCCACCCCACGCGCCCTTGTCGTTGCCGCCCGCGTGCCCGCAGACGAGGCGACGCGTACCGAGCACGTCTTCGATGACCTCGACGTCGGAGCCGGCCCAGTCTTGCAGCGGGAACTGGCCGTTGTGGGTGTCGCGGTACGCCAGGTACAGCTTGCCGGTGGAGTCGAAGGCGATCGCCGGGAACACGCCGACGAGGAAGCCGATGTCAGAGACCGGGTTGCCGCACATCACGTTGTTGCTGTCGGTGGTGATGACCGTCTCGGTCCACATGCCGGGCGCCGTGCGACGCGCGACGACGGAGTCACTCTGGAACCAGAAGATCGAGCTGCCCGGCATGAAGCCCTGCGCGCCGCCGAGGTAGGTCGCGAACGCGACGCCGTTGGCATCGAACGCGAGCGACAAGCCGATGCGGCGCTGCACGAAGCGAATGATCTCGGGCGTGCTGGCGACGCCGTTGACGATCTCGACGTACTTGAGGTCGAAGTCGGGCACGCCCTCCATCACGCCAGCATCGTTCACCGTCGACACCGTCATGGTGCCGCGAGGCGTGTAGTAGGCGACGCCGATCTTCCCGCTGTTCTGATCGATCGCCATGGCGATGTAGTCCTGGCCGCGCGCGGCAGGGTCGATGGTCAAGACGTTGAACGGATCCATCGTGGTCGTGCCGCCATCGCCGCCCGACGACGTCGACGCCTCGGCCACGAAGCCCATCGAGAAGTGCGTCACCTTCGCGCTCACCTTCGAGCCGTTCACCGTCGAGGGCTGACGCTCGAACACGGCCGAGCCCTTGCGCGTCCAGTAGACGACGGGGTTCTTCACCGTCTTGCCGCTGATGTCGAACTCGACCGTCAGCGGCGTCTGGTAATCGCTGTTCTCGGGCTTGAAGACGTAGATGGGCGAGTACGCCGTGTAGTTCGAAGCGGCTGCCGTCGGCGACGAGGTGACGCTGAACATCACGTCAGACGGCACTGCGTTCGCGGGCACCGTGAGCGTCACCTGCTCGACGGTGATGGAGCCACCCGCAGCTCCAATCGCCTTCACCTCGGACTTGCCGGTGCCGGCGGGGTTGGTGCCTGGTGGCGGAGTGCAGGCAGCCACAGCGACCGCAAGAGTCGTGACGAGTACGCGCGCGTTCATTTCGACCAATCCTTCTTCGGGAAGAACACCGGCCAGAGAGAGCGACAGTCTACCCAACCGAAGCCCCGGCCTGCATGACCGCATTCAGGACACGGTGTGGGGAACAGTCCACCCCAGCACGAGGCGATGGAACGAAGGGTTGCGTGACTGCGTGTGCGGGGGAATGCTCCGCGCCCCATGGCGCGCGATCTCGACGAGCCCGAAGTGATTCCCTCCCCTGCCACCGACGACCTCGACGACCCCTCGCGGCGCGTCTTCGTGCACCGCCTCACCTTCATGGGTGGCGGCGTCGTGCTGCTCGGCAGCGCGTGCAAGGCGTGCAACGAACCCGCGAAGGTCGACGCCGGGGTCGCCGCCGCTCCGAAGCAGCAGGCCCTCACGACGTCGCACCTCACCTTCACGAACGACGACTTCGCCATCGTCGCGGCCGCGGCCGAGCGCGTGTTGCCCAAAGACGAAGACGCCGGCGCGCTCGACGCCAACGTGCCCGAGTACATCGATCGCATTCTGCAGACGCCGCAGCTCGACACCATGAAGAAGAACTTCGTGCCCGGCGTCGCCGCGCTCGATCGCCGCTGCGAGCGCATGTTCAAGGTCGGCTTCGCCAAGGCCACGCCCCAGCAGCAAGACGAGGTGCTCACCATCTTCAAGAACAGCCCCGAGAGCTCGGGTGAAGCGCACTGGTACGACACGCTGGTCGTGCTCTCGCTCGAGGGCTACCTGGGCGACCCGAGCTACGGCGGCAATCGTGATCAGGTGGGGTGGAAGACGATCGGCTTCACCATGGTCGACCACACGAACGCAGACCCGGGCAAGGGCTACGACGGCAGCAAGGCGTTGCAGCAGCTGCGGTGCGGCGGCGGGAAGGGGTGCTGATCGTGGCCAAAGACGCGGTTGACGTGGTGATTGTCGGCAGTGGCGCGGGTGGCGCGCCGATGGCGCTCGAGCTCGGGCGCGCAGGCTTCAAGGTCGTCGTCCTCGAAAAGGGCCCCTGGTACAAGAAGGAGGAGTTCGTTCACGACGAGATCCTCAACTCGCGGCGCAACTTCTTCATGCCGCTCCCGTGGGAAGAGCCGCACCTGTGGCGCGCAGGGCCCGACAAGCCGTACTCCCGCACCAACGAAGCGTGGACGGCGAACTGCGTCGGTGGCGGCACCGTTCACATGAGCGGCTACTTCTACCGGCTCAAGCCCATCGACTTCCGCTTGAAGAGCGAGGTCGGCGCCATCAAAGGCGCCAACATCGCCGACTGGCCCATCACCTACGACGAGCTCGCGCCCTTCTACGATCGCGCCGAAGAAGAGCTGGGCGTCTCGGGCAACGCCGTGCCGCACCCGTTCCTCGAGCCGCGCAAGAAGAACTACCCGCTGCCGCCGCTCGGTGAGCACCCGGTGTCGCTCGAGATCGACAAAGTCTGCAAGTCGCTCGGCTACCACTCGATTCCCACCGCCCGTGGCATCGCGAGCGCCGAGTACAAAGGCCGCGGCGCGTGCGTGTACTGCGCGCTCTGCGGCAGCTTCGGCTGCGAGACCGGCGCGAAGAGCTCGACGCTCGCCGCGATTCTTCCGCAGGCCGTCGCCACCGGGAACGTCGAGATTCGCCCGCGCTGCATGGCCGTCGAGGTGACGGTCGATCAGAAGACCGGCGTCGCGAAGAGCGTCGTCTACCTCGACGCCGACGGCGTTCGGCAGGAGCAGCCCGCGAAGGTCGTCGTCGTGTCGGCCACCGCGGTCGAGTCGGCCCGCCTGCTGCTCAACTCGCAGTCGGCGCGCTTTCCCAAAGGCGTCGCCAACAACAACGGCCTCGTCGGCAAGAACCTGCTCTTCTCGAGCTTCGGCCAGTCGAAGGCGACGTTCCGAATCGCGAAGCAGAAGGCCACCCACCCGTGGCTCGAGGCGGTGGCGCCCTTCGTCAACCGCTCGATGCAGGACTTCTACCTGATGCCCGACGACAAGTTCGGCTTCCGCAAGGGCGGCACGCTGGGCTTCATGTGGTCGCACCCCAACCCGATCTTCGCGGCCGTCGGCATGGCGAAGAAGGGCGAGGCCGGCATCTTCGGCAAGGCGCTGAAGGACAAGCTGCGCGAGTACCGCGACAGCAAGATTCTCGAGTTCGAGATCTACGGCGAGTTCCTCTCGAACGACGACACCAACGTCACCGTCGACAACAACGTGAAGGACAAATACGGAATCCCCGTCGCGGCCATCACCATCAAGCGCCACCCGATGGACTTCGTGATGACCCGCTTCCTCGTCGAGCGAGGTGAAGAAGTGCTCGCGGCGATGAAGCCCGAGAAGCTCGAGCGTGTCGGCGTCGCCGGAGAGACCACCATTCTGCAGGGTGGCACCTGCCGCTTCGGCAAGGACGAGGTCTCGAGCGTCTTGAACAAAGACTGCCGGGCTCACTCGGTGAAGAACCTCTACGTCGTCGACGGCAGCTTCATGCCCACCTCGGGCGCCGTGCCCTTCACGCTCACCATCGTCGCGAACTCCTTCCGCGTGGCACAGGGCCTCGTCCAACGCATGAAGAAGGGCGGCACCTGAGGCAGGGTGCAGGCATGCGACGCATCGGTCGACAGCACGCAGCGGCAGCCCTCGTGGCAGGAGCGCTCTCGCTCACGGGGTGTCCCAAAGACGAACCCACCCGCGCCCCTCCGCGCGAAGGGAAGCTCGGCGCACAGCGCTGCTCGGGCCAGCCTGGGCCGAAGAACGCGGTGCTGCCCGTGTTGCAGCGGCCGTTCGATGGCCACTACCCGGTGCTGAACCTGTTCGATCACGATCTGCCGCTGGTGTCCGACCTCAAGCCAGTCGTCGAGGGTGACAAAGAGCTCACCTACTGCGGCATCGACGCGCTGGGCCTCGCCGAGGGCTTCGCCGGCTACGCGTTCTCGATGCCCGAAGGCACACCCATTCTCGCGCCTGCCGATGGCGACGTGGTTCGCGCCGGCCCTGCCGCCGCCTTCAACTGCGTGCTCACCCACCGAATGGTCGACGACCAGCTCGAGGTCGACCTCGAGCACACCACCCTGGGCGGCGTCGGCTTCGTCACCCACTTCGCCCATCTCGCGAAGCTGACGGTGAAGCCGGGAGACAAGGTCGTGGCCGGCCAACGCCTCGGCGTCGCCGGAAAGACGGGCTGCGCGACCACCAGCGCCCTCTACTTCGAGGTGCGGCGAATGACGGGCACGAAGAGCGGCCGCCCGACGCCAGTCGACCCCTACGGCTGGGACGGCCCGGGGCAAGACCCGTGGGCGCAGGACGAGCGCGGCGCGCCGAGCACGTACTTGTGGAAGCCGAACGAGGCCCCGACGCTCAAGTCGAAGTGAGCGCCCCTGCTGACAGACGAAGGGCCGAGCCTCCTGAAGAAGCCCGGCCCCGAGTCAGCTGAAGCTGTTCGTCTGGTTACTGCTGGGCGCAGGCGCCGTACGCGCGAATCGCCTGGCTCGAGAGATCGAGACACGCCTTGCCGCCGCTGCAGCCCGTCGCGCCACCGTCACGGCTGCACGCCTGGTAGCAGCGCGACTCTGCGGCGGTCGCACACGCACCACCGTCGACCCGGCGCTCGCAGACCGACAGACAGACGTTGCCCTTCGCGCACGCGGCGGGTGCATCGCAGGTCTCGCCCGTCGCCTTGGTGCCAGTCTCGAAGGAGCAGAACGTCGCTCCCGAGGGGCTCTGGTAGCAGGTGCGCGCGCCACCATCGACCTGGTTGGTGCAGCCCTGGCCGAGCACGTCGCACGCGTAGCAGTTCGAGACGCCGCCGTCGGTCGGCACGCCGCAGCCCGAGAGCTGAACCACGAGCTGAGGAATGTTCGTCGCGTTGGTGTCGAGCGTGATGGTGCCCGCGTAGCCACGCGGGGCGCGCGGCGAGAACTCGACCTGGAGGAACACCCGCTGCCCGCCGTTCACCGTCGTCGCGGGAATGTCGCTGCCCACCGCCGCTTCACCCCAGCTCGACGTCACCTTGAACTCGGCTTCGCCGGAGTAGGTCACCTTCGAGATGGTGAGCGGCTTGAGGCCGCGGTTGGTGATGCTGATGGAGTCGACGGGCTTGGCCCCCAGGAAGGTGCCGGCTCCGAACTCGGTGCTGAAGCCCAGCGCGGTGCGGTCGACGCACAGCTCGGCTTCGTTGCCAAAGGTGTCTCCATCGCACACCTTCCTATTCGTGGGCCCGCAGGCTACGAAACTGCCAGTGACGGCACCGACGATGGTTGCGACTAGAATCGAGCGCTTCATGAATCGTCCTCGTTCGAACAAGAGAAGTGTGCAGGTTCTACTGCAACGGGTGGGGGCCGTCGCTTTTCTGACGGCCATGACGGGCTGCGGGAGCATCAGAGATCAGTTCGTCGGCACCCGCGTGCAGGATCACTGCGATGGCGAGTGGCCGGTGTGTCGTACGACGGTGGGCTGCATCGTCGGCGATCGAAGCTACGTCGAAGGCCGCTTCCCCGGAGCCAACAAGCTTTCGGTGCAGCTCTTCGAGCCCTCGACGGTGACGCTGTCGTTCTTCCTCACCGAGATCGCCGGCACCGGAGAAGAGACGCGCATCAACTTCTACGAGACCGAGTGTTCGAGCCGCATTCGTCGCGTGCTCTCGGGCCGCTCGCTCATCGGAGAGGCCGAGACCAAGGGGTGGACGAGCCGCGAGGCCGACCTCAGCGACATCGGCGATCACCTGATCGAGTTCGAGTCCGACGCGCGCGCGAAGTACCTGGTGAAGGTCGACGTCGTGCCGCTCCGCCTGAAGACGGCGGAGGGCAACTGACGAAGCGGTTGTGACGGGCTGCACGTTCGTCATTGACCGAGCTTGAAGCCGCAGCCGCCCATGCCGCCGTCAGTCGAGGGACCCGGGCACGAAGTCATTCCCGGGCCACCATCGGCGTTGGGGTAGCTCGTCGGGTACGTGCCGATCGACTGCCTCACCGTGTACGGAATCGGGTCGTTCGAGGTGCGGTCGACGGCGAGCACGCTCATCAACACCGTGCCCGACGACACCACGCTGCTCTGGAAGCAGAAGCACGCGACCGGCTCGACCCGCACGGTGGTCTGGCCTCCGGAGCGCGTCGCGGTGAACTGAATGCGCGTGTTCGCGAGCGACGTCGGCGGCAGGTACCACGGCGAGAAGGCGTCGTAGGTGGGAGCAAGAATGCCGAACCGACCTGTGCAGCCTCCGTCGGCCTGCGTCTGCTGACAGAAGGTCATCTCGAAGGCGAGCTCTGCGGGCGGTGAACCCGAGTCGACGGAGCCAAACGTCCAGTCGAGGGCCCACGACTGATCGCCAGCCGCGGTGTTGGGGAACCGGAGCCTGAAGCGATCGACGTCGGTCTCGGTCGCGTCGTAGTCGTTGGGGCCGCGCACGCCAGGGCCCATGTTCAGGTCGTCGAACTGAATGGTCTTGCCGTAGCCGAACGAGATGACGCCCGAGGTGGCCGACTGCGTGCCGCTCAGGTTGATGTCCGTCACGTCAGCGCGCCGCTCGTCGACGTCGTCTTCGAGGGTGACACGAATCGACCAGTCACGATCGTCGGCCCACTTCAGGCGGCCGCGGCCCGTGTCGCCGTACGCGAAGATCAGCGACGTCACGGTGGTCGGCACCGGAATGGCTCCGACGAAGTTCTTCTGCGACGCGAGCTGGGCGATCTGGTGCTCCTCGTTCCGCTCCGAGAGCACGCAGTGCGGAGGGTCGATGCCGGGAGAACGGCACACGCCGGTGACCAGCTGACCGGGGCTGCTGGAGGGATCGTTGAAGCTGCGTGGGCACAGCGAGGCGTTGCTGACGCAGGCGTTCTGGCGGTCCTGCACGGTGGCGCCGGTGGTGATCTCCTGAACGAGGCGAATCTGCCTGGTGGGAATCAGCGAGAGCGGAGGGAACCGGCCGGTGCCCGTCGAAGGGAGCAGCTCGTAACGCAGGGTCGCCGGCTGGGTACGGCCCGCCGGCAGGTTCAACCGGAAGTACTCGGTGTCGGGAATGTACGAGATGCGACCGGTGATGGTGGTGGGCGTGTTGAGGGCGAGCGTGGTGGCGCGGGCCGTCGCTGCCGAGTCGTTGCCGGTCGAGCCTTCGCTCATGTCGAGATCGGGCATCACGCGCACGTCGACGTCGTACTTGAGCCGCAAGTCGCCAGGCGCCGGCGTCATCTGCTGGGCCGTCTTGTAGCCGTAGATCTCGAGCGTGTACGTGCCGTCACCCGCGGTGAGGCGCGCGGTCGAGAGGTCGACCTGCAGAAACTGGTTGTCCATCACGCCTTCGGCGACCGGCCGACCCATCGGGTCTTTGAGCGTGTACGCCATGCGGTACGCGAGCGGCGGCATGAGGTTCATCATCGTGCTCGAGATGCGCACGTAGATGATCTGGCGCGCTCCCGTGACGGGGAACGAGAAGACGTCTTTGTCGTCGGCGGTGGCGAGATAACCCGTGCCCGTGCCCTGCTGAATGCCGCCCGAGCTCGTCAGCGTGATCGGCGTCGGCGTGGCGTCGTTGGGCTCGTTGGTGTCGGGGTTGTCGATGACGCAGATGTTGACCTTGTACGTGTTGCGGTTGTCGACGCGGGGCATGACGACGCCGCCGATGTCGCTCACACGCAGCACCAGCTGGGCGTTCGAGTCGGAGAAGGGCTGGGTGATCTCGATGTTCTTCGGAGCCGCCGCGCCCATGCGCTGGTCATTGCCCGATGCGATGGCTGCAATGCCACCGTCGGGCTGGTCGCGCAGCACGTTCACGCTGAAGTTCACCGCCGTCTGGGGAACGCCGCCGTAGCCCGCCTTGACCGTGAGCAGACTGCGGGCGGTGAGGTTGCCGGGCAAGGTGACGCTGTAGAAGTCGACGTCGGCGCCGCCGTCGGCCATCGTCGAGATGAAGGCCTCGCGATCCTGGCAGAGCGTCAGCGTGCAGGCCCCCGTCTTCGCCTCCTCGACGCTGTTGCACGAGTCAGGCGGCAGCGTGCCGGCATCGCAGGTCTCTTCATCGCCCTCGACGCACAGGACCAGTGGCGGAGAGCACGAGAACGCCGCCAATCCTCCAATCACCACGGCCACCCGCGTCAGTGTCTGCATCATGTGTCGAGCTCGAGAGAGGGTTCAGAGCGGAGGACGGCCGCCTCCGACGTTCAAACAATCACGGTGCCGGAATTCCGCTGGGAAGCGGTGGGCAGCCTGCCACGAAATCACTGTCTTTCACCCGAATGATTCCGTCGGGCGGAGAGCGAATGCCGCCCACAGGAAAGCGAGTGAGCGTGTGACGGAAGGTGCGCTGGAGCGAGCGCCCAGATGGGTCGTCTCCAGGGCGCATCGAGACGCTCACGAAGATGTCGTTGTAGCCAGCGCCACGACGCACGTCGTTCGGCCCGGCGTCACGAATGTCGGGGAGCGTGTTGGCGAGGAGAATGTTGTCGACTCGCAGGTCCCAGCACTGGCGGCCCTGATCGTCGAGCGCGCCCTGCTTCTTGACCTCGTACCGGTAGCCGGTGACCGACAGCTTCTGCGCGTCGACCGCGTGCGGGTCGGTGTGCAGCTGCAGCTCGGTCGCATTCACGAGGCCGTCGTTGTCGGGGTCTTCGTCGAGATCCTTCGAGGCAGGCTGGGTCGTCAGCTTGAACTCGATGGAGTCGGGCACGCCGTCGTCGTCACTGTCGACGCGGCGCGCGTTGGTGCCGATGAGCTGCTCGTCGCAATCGAGCAGGCCGTCACAATCGCTGTCGACGCCACGCAGCTCGGGCGGGCAGCCCTGGTCGGAGCCACCGCCATCAGGCAGCCGGCCGACGGGGTCGAACGTGCCGCCGCGGGCGTTGAAGTACAGCTCGATGCCGTCGGAGAAACCGTCGGAGTCGCTGTCGACGACCCATGGCTCGGTGCGAACGCGCAGCTCGTCTTCGTCGAGCAGACCATCGCTGTCGGTGTCGGCGAGCGTGAGCGGGCTGCCGGCCGGCGCCGAGAAGTTCGAGACGATGACGCGATCGAAGACGAAGGTTCGCCGCACCTGCCCGAACTGGAAGTTGAGGAAGTTGATGGGCTCGCCGTTGCGGAAGTCGCGGAAGTTGCCTCCGCCCAGCGTCGACATGCGGTTCAAGCGCTCTGCGTTCTGGCTGATGATGATGAGCGGGCACGCACCGGGCGGCAGGTTGGGAATCTCGCAGTTCGAGCCAGCAGGTGGCGGAGGAACCGCGCCGCCGTCGAGATCGCAGACCGACGAGTTGATGGGCTGGGTCGGGTTGAACACGTGCACCGTGTTCACCTTCACGTCGTCGGCGAGATCCTTCAGCTGGCGAATGCGCCGAACCACGTTGCTGCCGCCCGTGTCGCAGAGCAGCTCGTCGTCCTGGTTGTTCGTCGGCTGACCGTCGGAGAGGAAGATGACGGAGTACCGAGCCCGCGTCTCTTCGCCACGCCGCATCAGGCGGGTGTTGGCGATGTCGCGGTTGATGATGGCGTAGATGTCCGAGAGCGGCTTCACGAAGTCGGTGGAGTCGCGGTTCGCCATGTTGCCGGGCGCGCTGAAGTTGAGCACCCGCTGCCGAAGAATGTCGCGATCGCCCTGATCGAAATCGAGCACCGACTCGAAGTTCTGGAGGCCGTTCTTCGAGAGGAACGCGGTCGTGCTGCCCGCGAAGAGCATCACGAGAATCGAGACCTCACGCTCCTGCGGCAGGTTGTCGAGCAGGTCGACGACGGCCTTCGCGCGCGTGCCATCGGGGTCGGTGACGGCCATCGACTGCGAGGCGTCCATCGCCACGAGGATCTTGATGGGCCTGACGACCTGGTCGCTGCCAGGCGTGCAGAACTCACCCTGGAGGCTCACCGATCGATCAGCAGGAATCTCACGCTCGCGCCGCTCGTCGTACAGATACGTGTCGGAGCAGGCAGCCAGCAGCAGCCCCACCACGAAGGCGGCAATGGCTGCGAGCTTGACTGTTTTCGTCATCGTCATGGCACCGGTCCACTCTGGCCGCGGGACGGGTTCGTGCCCACGCACCGGCTGTCATAGTGCGCCGGTTCGACGAGGTCTCGCGGCACGACGAAGTTCGCGTTGACGAGCGGCGTCGCTTCGGGCCCGGCAGGCACGCGCACCGACGGGGGGTCGTACTGCGCCCAGACGCAGGCGGCCTTCCAGGTGCCGTAGTCGGTCGCGACGCCAGCTTCGGGCGCCTCGCCGAACCACACCTTGAAGAGGTTGAAGCCCTGACGTGAGAAGCCCGCGCGAATCGGCGGCGTCACCAGCTGCAGGTTGCTGACGGTGAAGTCGTAGCAGACCGAGTCATCGCCCTGCACCGTCTGCTTGAGCGCGTACTGCAGGCCGTTCTTCTCGCGGAACTCGAGGTCGCGGCGCGTGGGGTGCGAGCCGAGGCGAATCTCTTCGGTATCGGGCACCTTGTCGCCGTCGGTGTCGAGATCGCGCTGCGGCACCAGCGGGTCGAGGCCGTAACGAACTTCGATGCCGTTCGGAATGCCGTCGGCGTCAGCGTCGATGAGCGTGTTGTCGGCGAGCCAGGTGCTCAGGTACTTCTCCGCGAAGTCAGACAGGCCGTCTCCGTCGGCATCGCTGGGCCGGCAGCCGCGGGTGAGCGGAGACGTTGGGTCGCAACCACGCCCGTCGCGCGCGTCGGGCTTGAAGCCGTCGGCCTTGCGGTCGACTTCGAAGCGATCGTCGAAGCCGTCGCCGTCGGAGTCGGTGTCGAACTTGCTCGTGTTGAAGCTGAAGTCGTTGTCGATTTCGTCAGGCAGGCCGTCGCCGTCGCTGTCGACCTCGCGGTCGCTGGGCCCTGGCTCACTCGAGAGCGGCTGCACGAATAGCGACTTCATGACGTTTCGCGAGAAGAGTGAGGAGTAGTCGAGCGCGCCGAGGTTCAGCTGCGCGATGCCGGCGAAGTTGTTGAACTCCTGGAACACGCCGTTGCCGCGCTGGGCGAGCTGCTGGAGCGTCCACGACGAGATGCGCTTGGCTGCAGCCGGCCCGTCGGGAATTGCCACCGGGCCCGGCCACCGAACGTAGCGACCGTAGAGGTCCTGGCAGATGGGGCCGCAGGCGCGAACCGCCTCTTCGTTGAAGAGCAGCACCGAGTGAAGACGGATGTCGCCGATGTTGTACTGGTCGCGAAGCTCCATCAGCTGATCGACGTAGCTGAAGAGCTGGTAGTTCTGGTTGCGGTCGGTACCGGGCACGAACGTGGTGATGCGATCGGCGGGAGGAATGTCAGCGTCGATCTCGTTGCAGAAGGTGCCGGCTCCCAGCGAGTCCTGCCAGACGAGATCGGGGTTCAGGTCGTCGGCGTACTGGGTGAGGTTGTCGTTCGCGGCACAGCGCGGGTACGGCACACCGTCGGTGAGGAACACGACGACGTAGCGCGTGCGGGGAAGCATGTTGGGCGAGGTGCGCTGGGTGAGATCGATGTCGCCGGCGATGCGCGCGTAGGCCGCAGCGAGCGCGCCCTGGTAGTCGGTGCCCTTGCCGAGCTCGGTCTGGAGCGCGTTGACGCGGGTTCGAAGCTGCATGTCGTCGGGTCGCGCAAAGCCGGCCGAGGGGAACGCGCCCTTGATGTTCGTCTCGAAGGGAATCACCGCGACGCTGATGTTGCGCTGGCCCTGAAACCCATCGAGGAGCCGGTTGAGTGCGCGCACTCGAGCGGGCGTGGTGTTACCCGTCACGTTGACCGTCGCTGCGGCCATCTCGCAGAAGCCGTTCGACTCCTGAGAGCCCGGGGGGTCGGAGACGCACATGGAACCGGACTGGTCGACGATGAAGACGACCTTCACGGGGAAACCGTTGCGGTCGGGCCGCTGCGTGCAGACCCGGCCCGAGATCGAGAGGCGGTCGTCGACGTTGATGGCCTCCTTCGATTTCTTCTCGATGAAGGCATCGGAGCAGCCGACCAGTGTAGCGACGGCAATCAGCAGCGCTTCGCGTCTCATGAGAACTCCCGGTTCGACCAACGGTGATGATGCTACCGAACGGCTACGCCCCCCGTCAGCAGAGCTGGCGAGGGGCGAGCGACTTCAGGTGTGTCGACGACTCTTCTTCACTCTCAGCTGCGACGGCGGCGGATGAGGGTGAGCATCGCGAGGCCGAGGCCGGCGATGGAGGCGTCGAGGCCGCCGATGCTGCAGGCGCGGCCGGTGTTGGGCGTCGAGCCGTCCGGAGTCGCCGTCATCTTCAGCGACGAGACCGAGTCCTTCTTCTCGGGGTACGCGCGGTCCGGGAAGGCCAGCTTGGCCTGCAGCTGGATG
>JAACJQ010000048.1 GCA_016879935.1 Archangiaceae bacterium
ACACTTCGGCTTCTTCGTCGGCGGCCGTTCGGTGTTCGGCGCCCACCGGGACGACCGTGAGTTGAACAGGGCCCAGCTCGACGACGCGATCGCGGGACTCGACGCGAAAGGCACCGCGCACGACGAGGAAGAGCTCGCTCGCTGTCTCGTGCCGATGCCAGGGGAACACGCCCTTCACCTTCACGGCCTTCACTTCCTGGCCGTTGAGCCGGGCGACCACCTTCGGCCGCCAGTGCTCGTCGATTCGCGCGAACTTCTCGGCGAGATCGATGCGCTCCATCTCAGCTCTCGGGCGTCTCGGGCGTGGGCGCCGCGGCTTCACCCTCGGCCGGAGCCGCCGGCTTCGCACCCGGGTGCAGCTGATTGAACGACGGCTTCTGCGCGACATCGCCCTTGCCGTGCACGAGCGTCTTCACGTCTGCCTTGAAGGTGATGTCGACCTTGTCGACCCGCACGGCGCTCACGATGCCGAAGCCGAACGTCGGGTGATCGATCACCTCGTCGACCTTGTACGTCTCGCGAATCGAGTACTTCTTCGCCTTCGTCAGATCCTTGCCCTTGAGCAGCTCGTCGAAGCCGATCACCACGACCTCGGCCTTCGGCGTGCGCGGCCGCGCGGGGCCAGACGAAGACGACGGCGACGACTTCCTCGGAGCGGCGAACGAGGTCGCCTTCTGCAGCGGCTGCGCTCCGCGGAACATGTGCTGCGAGTGGCAGGTGTTGCACTGCACGCGTTTGATCGCCGTGCCCACCATCGCGAGGATCGTGTGCGCCAGGTTCATGTCGCACTTGTTGCAATGGGCGTCGACTTCACCGCCGACTCTGATCGCGCTGGGGGGATTCATGGCGGGCGCAAGTAGCATGCTCGTCGTCGGCCGCAAGGCTCGCCCGTTCGACCCGGTGGAATGTCGAGGGCGCACGGCGGGAACCAAGTATGGTGCCCGACGCCTCATGTCGACGGACACCACCCAGGTCCAGCCTCCACCGAAGCGCCCGAACGCGCTCGCGCAGGCCGTGGAGTCGGTCGGCGGCTCCATCACCCGCACCGTCGAAGACATCGGTGGCCTCGCCTCGCTGCTCGCCGACGTCTTGCGCTGGGCCGTGCGCCCTCCATTTCGTGTCGCGAACCTGATGGCGCAGCTCGATTTCGTCGGCGTCGGCTCCATTCTCATCGTCGCGCTCACCGGCGTGTTCTCGGGCATGGTGTTCGCGCACCAGAGCGCCCGCGCCTTCGAGATGTTCAACGCCAAGTCGCTCGTCGGGCCGACGGTGACGCTCACGATCACGCGTGAGCTCGCGCCGGTGTTCAGCGCGCTGATGGTGACGATGCGTGCTGGCAGCGCGATGTGCACCGAGCTCGGCACGATGCGGGTCACCGAACAAGTCGACGCGCTCGAGACGATGGCCGTGAACCCGGTGCAGTACCTGCTGGTGCCGCGCGTGCTCGCCGGCCTCATCATGGTGCCGATGCTGGTGATGATCTTCGATCTCGCGGGAGTCGGCGGCGGCTACTTCGTGTCGGTCGCGGTCAAGGGTGTCACGGCCGGCACCTTCATCTCGCGCACGCAGCAGTGGCTCGACCCCGAAGACATCGCCGAAGGGCTCATCAAGGGCGCCGTGTTCGGCCTCTACGTGGCGCTCGTCGCCTGCTTCAAGGGCTACGGCGCGAGCGGCGGTGCGAAGGGCGTCGGCCAGGCCACCACCGAAGCCATGGTGCTCTCGGCGCTCGGCATCTTCGTGCTCGACTACTTCGTGGGCGTTCTCCTCCACTAGCGCATGGCTTCGACTCCACAGCAGCCGATGATTCAGATCGTGGACCTGCACAAGTCGTTCGGGTCGCACGAGGTGTTGTCGGGCATCACGCTCGACGTGCCAGCCGGCAGCACGCTCGTCATTCTCGGCGGCTCGGGCAGCGGCAAGACGGTGCTCATGAAGCACATGATCGGTCTGCTCAAGCCCGACTCCGGCCGGGTGATCATCGACGGTGAAGACATCGTGCCGCTCGGCGCCGAAGGCCTCGAGAAGATGCGGCGCAAGTTCGGCATGGTCTTTCAGGCCGCGGCGCTCTTCGACTCGATGACGGTGTTCGAGAACGTGTCGTTTCCGTTGCGGGAACACCGCAAGGAGCTGGCGGAGGATCAGATTCGCGCGCTGGTGAAAGAGAAGCTCGGCATCGTCGGCTTGAAGAACGTCGAAGAGAAGTACCCGGCCGATCTCTCGGGCGGCATGCGCAAACGCGTGGGCCTGGCGCGGGCGATCGTGCTCGACCCGAAGATCGTGCTCTACGACGAGCCCACCACCGGCCTCGACCCGATCACCACCGACTACGTCGACGAGATGATCCTCGACGCGAAGAAGGAGCTCGGCGTCACCAGCGTCGTCATCAGTCACGACATCGCGTCGGCCTTCAAGGTCGCCGACAACATCGCCTTCCTCTACCAGGGGCACATCGTCGATCAGGGCCACCCGTCGGTGCTGCGGCACTCCGAGAACCCCGCCGTGAAGCTGTTTCTCTCGACCTGGTTCGGGAAGAACTGACGTGCGCCAACGTCGACTTCGGGTAGGGTGGGTGTCCCTGTGAAGAAGGTCTTCACCCCCTTCCGCGTCGGCCTGCTCGTCATCGCCGCCCTCGGCATTCTCTTCGGCTTCCTCACCTTCTCGAAGAAGGGTGGCATGGAGAAGGACGAGGCCGTCGAGGTCTACGCCTTCTTCAAAGACGCCAGCGGCCTCGGCAAGAAGTCGCGCGTGCAGATCGCCGGCATTCCCGTCGGCGAGATCATCGGCATCGAGCTCGTCGGGCTGCGCGCCAAGGTGACGATTCGCATCAAGAAGGAGATCGGCGTGCGACGGAACGCGTCGCTCACCAAACGCTCCGAGTCGCTGCTCGGCGACTATCTGATCGATCTCGCGCCCGGCACCGAAGAGTTCCCGCCGATCGAGAACGGCGAAGAGATCAAGAGCGTGCTCGACGCTCCCGGCATGGAGGCCGTGATGGGCAGCCTCCAGCTGATCGCCCAGGACGTGCAGCAGGTGACGAAGTCGCTGCGCAACGTGCTCGGCGGCGACAAGGGGCAGGCCTCGCTGGAGTCGATTCTGGCGAACCTCACGACGCTCACTGCCGCCGTCGACAAGACCGTGCGCGACACCTCGAGCCGGCTCGATCAGATCCTCGGCAACATCGAGGGCATCTCGGGTGACGTGCGCCGCATCACGACGAAGGAGCAGGCGAGCATCTCGAACATCGTCACCAACCTCGATGTGATCTCGAAAGACGTGCGCGACGTGATCGCGACCGTGAAGCGCGTCGTCGGTGAGAACGAAGGCGAGGTCGAAGGTGGCGTCGCGAGCGTGAAGGAGACGCTCGCCAAGCTCGATCGCACGCTCGGCAACATCGAAGAGGTCTCGAAGAACATCAAAGAGGGCAAGGGCCCGGTCGGCGCCCTCGTCGCGAACGAGCGCCTCGGCCAGAAGCTGTCGGACACCATCGAAGACGTCTCTGACTTCGCCGGCCGGCTGACCGGCATGGAGCTCGAGGTCGGCGTTCGCACCGACTACCTGGTGAACCAGGGCGCCGCGAAGATCTTCGTCTCGGGCCGGCTCATGCCCAAGCCCGACAAGTACTACCTGATCGAGGCCGTCGACGACCCGCGCGGCAGCGTCGAGACGGTGCTCGTACAGAACAACCCGCCCGGCGCCGGTGAGCCCGCGGTGCAGAAGCAGGTGCGCACGAAGGAGACGCTGAAGTTCTCGGCCCAGTTCGCCAAGCGCTACTCGTTCCTGACGCTTCGCCTGGGCATCATCGAGTCGACCGGTGGCGTCGGTCTCGATCTCAACGTGCCGATCAAGTTCTTCTATTACTCGCGGTGGCTCGAAGACGCGCTCGTGATCAAGGTCGACGCGTTCAACTTCTCGGTCGAGCAGCTGACGTTGCCCCGCATTCGCGCGACCGTGCGCTTCACGCCGTTCGAGCACGTCTATGTGAACGTCGGTGTCGACGATGCGCTCAACAACACGAACCGCGACACGCTGACGAACAAGCTGATCTCGGGTCGAGATTTCTTCGTCGGCGCTGGCGTGTACTTCACCGACTCCGATCTCAAGTCGCTGCTGCCGTTGCTGCCGTCTCCGTAGCGGAGTCCGCAGGCAGCGAAGCGATCTGCGTCCCTTCGTCCCCGATGTGCATGGTGGACCCGTGCTTCTCGCACCGCGCGGCAGGTTGTGTCCGAGACTGGGCGAACCGGCTCACTGCGACCGCACGATGAGGCACGGGCTCCGTGGCTGCTCCGGTGCATGGCCGCGCAGTGACCGATCGGAACTCGGGCCGCTGGACCTCGCGTCCCCCGATCCGACGCACGGAGCGCAGGGAGGAACAAGCGCGCCTCGTACGAGAAGCGGCGCCGTCCCGACCAGCGTTCCTCGCGGCGTTCTCTTTCCGGTCGAGCGTGCTGAAGCGCTCTTCGTCCGCGATGCGCCTGCTCAGTACACGTTCACTTCGACGCTGCTCGGGTCGAGCGGGCGCTCCATGCCGTGCGCCACCGTCTGAATGCGGTTCGGAGCGACGCCTTCCTTCTCGAAGAACGCTCGCAACGACTCGGCGCGCTGCTCCGACATCGCTTCGCTCTCGCCTCGAGTTGCCTGATCGGTGACGAAGACATCGAGCTTGATGCGCGTTCCGGGGTTGGCCTTCACCAGCAACGCGAGCTGCTTGAGCACGCTCTCGGTCGCCGCGGTGGGCTGGGCCTTGCGCGGCTGGAAGTCGATCTTCGCGCGCAGCTGAAGCTTGCCGCCGACGAGCGCAACCTTGCCGTCTCCGGGGTCGGCGCACCCGTCAGCGTCGAGGTTTCCGTTGATCGTCTCCTTCTCACCGGGGCACTTGTCGTCGGCGTCGGCGACACCATCCCGGTCGGCATCGGCGAACGCGACGGGTTTCACCGGCTCGGTGGCCTTCACCTCAGGCTCTCGTTTCGCCGGAGCGACCGCCCACGTGTCGATGTCGCTCTTCGGGTCTTTGTCGTCCTTCGCAGTCTCGACCGCGGGGGCCTGCTGCCAGAACGGGAGCGGCGTGTGCTGGTACGAGATGCCTGCCACCACGAGCCATCGGGGTGCTCCCCAACCGCGGGTCAGGCCACCACCCGCTCCGAGCTCGATCGCGAACCGATCACCGATTCGGTACTTCACGCCGGCGATGGCGTCGACGGGGTTCCCTGCCTGGCCCGAGCCCGAGAAGCCCACAGCGCCCGTCACCGAGACCTGCAGCAGCAGCGTGTTCTGGTTGCCGAAGAGGGGGAACTCGCCTCCGAATCCCCACGTGAACTCCTGACCGACTTTGAGGTTCAGCAGTCGCTGCTCGGCCGTGCGGAACACGAAGCCCACGTTGGCGACGAGGCGAAGAATCGGCAGCGTCAGCTCGGCCATGGCGCGCGGCGCGATCAGCACCGGCCCACCGCCACGACAGGCCGCGGCGTTTCCGGTAGGCAGCGAGATGGGCATCGTCACGCCGACTTGAAACGCGCGATCGCGGGGAAAGAACGCGTACTTCGGCACGATGCGCAGATCGCCCGCAGAGAAGCCGCTGATCGCCGAGCCGAGTGACGGATCGAGCGCGGTGAGCTCCTGCCCGCGTGCCAGTGACATCGGCAACGCGAGCGCGATCTCGAAGTGATCTTTGAGCGCGAGGCCGAGGGAGAGATCGAAGAAGGTGAGATCGTCGACCAGCCGAACCACCGCGTCGCGGCCGCCTGGCGTTCCGAGCACGAGCGGATCGTCTGCGTAGCCGATGAAGAGCCCACCGAACGGCGTCATGTGCGGAGCGACGCGCGCCGAATCGAGGTTCAGGAAGTCCTGGCTGCCCGAACCGGCCTTGAAGCGCTGAACGTCGATGGAGGTGTTGACCGCGCTCTGGGCGAGGGCCGAGAAGGGCAGGGCGAGCGCGACCGCCGCGACCAGCCCGGCCTGACGCTTCCTCCGCGCGAAGAACACGAGCAGCCCGACGAGCAGCAGCCCCGTCGGCGTCTGCGTGCACCCGCCACCACCACGCGCCTCGAGATCGTCGAACTTGTCGAGCGGGTTGGTGCCGCGCTGCCGTTCGATGCCGTCGTTCGCGCCGCCGCCGTCGGAGTCGGCCGTGTTCGGGTCCGTCTCCTGGGCATCGAGGGTGCCATCGCGGTCTGCGTCTTCGTCGCCGTCGATCAGCCCGTCGCCGTCGGTGTCTGCCACCTCGGGGTTGGTCGGGTTCATGCCGCTCTTCTCGACCCCGTCGTCGATCTTGTCGCCGTCGGTGTCGGCCTTCGACGCGTCGGTTTCGTTCTCGTCGTCGCGGCCGTTCTTGTTGGCGTCTTCGACGCCGTCGTTGAGCCCGTCGCCGTCGCTGTCGACGATCTTCGGGTTGGTCGTGGTGTTCGGGTCGGCGTCGGCCACGAAGAAGCCCTTCGAGACGTCGGTCTCGCGCGGCTTCAAGGTCTGCTCGGTGGCGCCCGTCTCGGTGCCGTCGAAGATGCCGTCGTTGTCGCTGTCGGGGTCGAAGGCGTCGATGCGGCCGTCACCATCGGTGTCGGTGATGCCGTCGGCGCCGTCGAGCACGCCATCGTCGTCGCTGTCGCCGTCGTTCGGGTCGAGGCCAGCGTTGCGCTCGGCGGCGTCGGTCAGGCCGTCGCGGTCGGCGTCCTGGCGATCGTCGGAGCCATCGTTCGGGTTCGTCTCGCCCGCGTCGATGCGCCCGTTCGAGTTCGCGTCTTCGGTGCCGTCGCTGTCTCCGCCCGAGTCGGTGTCGCGGCGCAGCGGGCTGGTGGTGGTGGTCGGGTCGGCGTCGGCCTTGAAGACGGTGAGGCGCGTGTTGCGGCCCTGCGGCATCGTCAGCCCGCGCTCGAGCCCGTCGGGGAGCATGTCGCCGTCGGTGTCGGCGTTCTTCGGGTCGGTCTCGTTCGCCGCCTTCACGCCGTTGCGATCGACGTCTTCGTTGCCGTCGAGCAGGCCGTCGTCGTCGGTGTCGTCATCGAGCGGGTCGGTCATGCCGACCTTCACCTCGACGCCGTCGGAGATCAGGTCGTCATCGGTGTCGGGATCGTTCGGGTTGGTGCCGGCGACCAGCTCGTCGTTGTCGGACAAGCCGTCGCGATCGGTGTCGGCGCCGACGGTGAGCGAGACGATGGCCGCGGCGATGCCGTTGTTCGAGTCACGCACGGTGTACGTGAACGAGTCGGGCCCGATGTAGCCAGCGCGCGGCGTGTAGCGAACCAGCAGCCCGTTCGGGGCGATGACGACGCGGCCGTTGGCTGCGGGCGAGGTGACGACGATGGTGAGGGTCTCCATCGGGTCTGGCGCCGAGGTGTCGTTGGCGAGCACGTCGAGCACGTTGTCGGCGCTGTCCTGCGCGACGCTGAAGACGTCGGGCGTGGCGGTCGGCGGGTCGTTCTGATTGAGCACGTTCACGGTGACGGTGCCCGTGGCCATGCCGCCGTTGCCGTCGGTGATCGTGTACGTGAAGGTGTCGGTGCCGAAGGTGTCGGCGTTGGGCGTGTAGGTGACGCTCGCGCCGCCCATGGCCAGCGCGGCGGTGCCGTTCATCGGCTGGGTGACGGCGGTGATGCGCAGCGACTCCCCGGTGTCGGGCGCGATGGAGTCGTTCGCCAGCACGTCGATGGCGTTGTTCATCGAGTCTTCGGCGACGGTCGCCGTGTCGGCCGTGGCCGTCGGTGGGTCGTTCACCGGCGTGACGGTGATCGCGACCGAGTCGGTGTCACTGAGCGCCCCGCCCACGCCGGTGTTGCCGAGATCGTTGGTGACGATGCGCAGCGAGGCCATGCCGTTGAAGTCGGCGGTCGGCCGGAAGGAGAGGGTGTCGAGCGCCGCGTTCGCCTGCACGAGCGTGGCGAGGAACGTCATCGAGGCGTCGTTGGTGCCGTCTCCCACCGTGAAGACGAGGCCCGTCGTGGTGCTGAGCGTCAGCGCGCCGTTCGTCGCCGAGAGCGAGATCTGAATCTGCTGGTTGGCCGCGTCGGGGTCGCTCACCGCGACGGCGCGCATGGCGGCGGCGTTGAAGGCCAGCGTGCCGTCTTCGGCGACGGTCTGCGCGATCGGCACCGCGTTCACCGGAGGGTCGTTCGCGGGCCCGACGATGATCTGCACCGTCGCGGTCGCCGTCAGCCCGCCGCCATCACTGACGGTGTACGTGAAGCTGTCGTTGCCGTTGTAGCCGGGGTTCGGCGTGTACCGCACCGCCGTGCCTCCAGGCGCGATGGTGACGGTACCGTTCGCCGGCGTGCTCACCATCGTCACCGTGAGCAGCTCGTTCGTGTCGGGCGCGAAGGAGTCGTTCGCCAACACGTCGAGGGAGTTGTTCGTCGTGCCCTCGACGACGCCGAAGGTGTCATTCACCGCGCTGGGCGGGTCGTTCACGGCCGTGACGCCGACGGTGACGGTGGCAGTGGCCTGGCCGCCGTTGCCGTCGCTGATCGTGTAGGTGAACGAGTCGGTGCCGTTGAAGTTGGTGTTGGGGCGGTAGGTCAACATGGTGCCGCCGGCCGAGACGATGCCGTTCATCGCGCTGCCGACCGCGACGATGGTGAGGGTCTCGGGCCCGTCGGGCATCGAGGAGTCGTTCACGAGCACGTCGAAGGTGCCGATCGAGTCTTCCGCGATCGTGAAGCTGTCATTCACTGCGGTGGGCGGGTCGTTCACCGGAGTGATGGTGATCGAGACCGTGTCGTCGTCGACGCGGGGGCCTCCGTTGCCGGTGTTGCCGTTGTCGCCGGTGGTGATGCGCACCGACGCGGCGCCGACGTAGTTGGGGAGCGGCCGGAAGGTGACCGTCTGCAGCGCCGCGAGAACCGGTGCCAGCCGACCCGTGAAGGTCATCGTCAGATCGTCGACGCCGTCACCGACCTGGAAGGTGACGTTGGGCACCACCGAGACCGAGATCGTGCCCGCAGTCGCGGTGAGGGTGATGGTCAGCTCGCCCATGCCGAGATCGACGTCGGCCACCGAGATCGAGTTGCCGGTGCCGACCGTGAAGACGAGCGAGGTGTCTTCGATGATCGTCTGGCTCGTGGGCACGGTGTTGATCGGCGGGTCGTTGACCGGGTTCACCACCGTCACCAGCGTCGTGGAGTCGTTCATCGACTGCGGGTCGGGCACCGCCGTCGAGACCGACACGGGCACCGAGAGCATGCCTCCGGCCATGGTGACGTTCGCGGTGATGGTGATCGCCTCGGCCATGCCGGGTGCCAGCGACCCGCGCGTGCAGGTGACCGTGGCGCCAGCACGCGAGCACGACCAGTTCGTGCCGGTGGCGCTGATGAAGGTCGTCTCGGCGGGCAGCGTGAAGGTGACGCGCACGGTGGTCGCGGTGCTCTCGCCCGCGTTGTTCACGTTCAACGTCCATACGACGTTCGAGTCTTCGTCGACGGGCGACGGGTTCGCGCTGATCGCGATCGACAGATCGGCGCGCGGCGACAGGGTGTCGGTGTCGGTCGCGAGGTTGTTGAGCAGGTTGGGGTCGTTGATGATTGTCGGGCTGAAGACCGAGGCCTGATTCACCAGCGTGCCCGTCGACGACGGGTTGATCGTTCCGGTGATGGTGAAGACGATTTCCTGCCCATTGGGGATGTTGACCAGCGCGTTGATATTGCCCGAGCCCGAGGCGGAGCACGTGGCCGCTCCCGTTCCGGCACACGTCCACGTCACGCCCGTTAGCGCTGCCGGCATGGTGTCGATGACCCGCGCCTGGTTGGCGCCGCCGGGCCCCAGGTTGCGAACCCGCAGCGTGTACGTCGTCATCGTGCCCGGCACCGAGGTGGTGACGCCGTTGGTGATGGTGACCTCGAGGTTCGCGGGCTCGAGGCAGAGGGGAATGTCGACTACCTGGTTGCCGACGATGGTGGCGACGACGGCGGTCGAGTTGCCCGTGGCTCCACGCGTCGCGCCGTTCGTGGGGAACTCGGTGAGGCCGTTGGAGGACGTCGTTCCGCCGGGGCCACCAACCGCTGACCGCGTGGGCGCGCCGCCCGAGACTGCGATGAAACCACCGGAGCCACCGCCGCCCGGCCCGGTTGCTTCATCGAGGCCCGACGAGATCAACTGGCTGCCACCTTCACCACCGTTCGCCGATACGGAGAAGCAGGTGTTGGGGGGAGACGACGGCGTGCACGTCCCCACGGTAGTGGCTCGCACGACCACCGTTCCACCCGCACCACCGCCTCCGGGCGAGTCCCGATGACTTCCGGTCGTGGAGTTGCCGGGTGCCCCGTTCGCATTCAGCGCCCCTGAACCAGTGACGTTGGTCGCCATGAGGTAGATGAGCCCGCCGCCACGCCCACCGGCCCCCGACGCCGACTGATCGCCATCGCCGGCGCCTCCGCCGCCTCCGAAATAGAGCCGTCCCGTCGCCGACGGGTCGAGCGGGCGGCCACCGAGGCCGCCACGTTCACGACGCATGTTGCCGCTCCACGAGGCTCCACCCGGCCCCGTCGTCACCGCGTTCTGGTTGGTGGCCGAGAAGCTATAGCCGCCACGCCCACCGCCGGAGTTGTTCGCGAGGGCGGCCGCTCCGCCCGTGTTCGTCGGCAGCGTGCGGCCCGGGTCGAGCTGCCACGCCTGAAAGCCGATGGCCGTCGCGTCCATCACGCCCTGGCCGCTCCACAGGTTGGTGTTGGTCGCGTTGGAACCGCCGCCACCACCTGCGCGCACCGCGTTGCCGCCACCACCGCCGTTCGCCGGAGCGCCGCGCCCGTAGCGCCCGTTCGCCGCGTCGTACGACGCCTGGTAGCCGGCGATGCTCTCGCCCTTTTCACCGCCGAGATCGGCAGTCGCACCACGGTTGGTGGTGACGTCGGTGGCGATCGACGCGGTGGCGTTGTCGGTCGCGCCTCCGCGGAAGCCGAGCCCGCCGACGTCGATCGTTCCCTGCAGCGTGAGCGTGTCACGCACGTGCAACGCCACGATGCCGCCGCGCTGCCCGTCCCACGGGAGCGCGGTCACGGTGCCCGTCATCGAGACGGTGAGGGCGGTGAACTGCGGCACCCGGACGACCTGCGTGCGACCCGTCGCCGCGTAGCCGTTCTTGAGCCCGGCGCACCCGTTGCCGATGGTGATGGTGTTGCCAGCGATCGACGACACCTCGACCAGCTCGTGCAGACCCGCTCCGTTGAGCGCAGTGACGTTGCCGTAGGTGGCGGTGTCGGTCGCGTCGATGGTCGCGCCTTGCGCCTGGTAGATCATGATCAGATCGCCCGCGGCCAGCGGCCCGAAGGTGACGCTGTCGAGCTGGGTGACGTCGACGACCTGCAACGTGGTCGCTCCGGCGGCTGCGTTCGCCGCCAGCGCCGTGTACTCGTTGAGCTGCACGACACCATTGACCGTGAACGTGCCGTCCTGCCCGACGACCGCCTGGGCCGCCTTCGCCACCTCGGCAGAGTGCTTCTCGGTACAACCCACGACGAGCGCACCCGTCAGCAGCAGGACGAGCCTCGAAACGTTGATCACGTGAAAGCCTCCCAGACGGCCGCGAGTGCTGGCCGAGTGAAGAATTGCGACTCTAATGGAATCCCATGGCACACGACTACCAGCGTCTGATTGACGCTGGTGCGGTCGAGGTGCGGGGAAGTGGGTGTGCCGCTGAATCAGATCAGCGCAGCGCCGAGCTCTGGCGAATTGCCGAAGGTCTCGCTGTAGCGCGAGAGGAAGCCCTGGCGGGTGAAGGCGTGCTCCTGGCAGCCCTTCTTCTCGATGGCGTAGGTGGCGGCGAGCGCGGCGACGCGGCCCGTGACGTCGAGCGGGAGGGCTCGGGAGAGGCCGAACGCGAGGCCCGCGAGGTACGCGTCTCCGGCGCCTGTGGGGTCGACGACCGAGGTCACCTTCGCGACGGGGATCTCGATGGTGGGCTTGCCGCGCTGGAAGATTCGGCTGCCCTGCTCACCGCGGGTCATGATCGTCAGCGGCGCCGAGTCGATCAGCTGCTGCTCCGTCATGTTGGTCGCCTTCGCCATCATGCCGAACTCGTAGTCGTTGCCGATGAGCGCGGCGCAGCCGTCGAGGCCGGCGAGAATCTGCGCCTTCTCGAGCCGCGGCGTCTGCTTGCCCGGGTCGAAGATGTACTTGGCGCCGATGCGCCGGCACTCCTGCATGTGGCGCATCATCGACTCGGGGTCGGTGGGCGAGATGAGCGCCCAGTCTTCCTTCGTGAGGCCGATCGACTCGAGCGTCACCTCACGCGCGTGCACCACCGCGCCCGGGTAGAAGGCGACGATCTGGTTGTTCGCGACGTCGGTGTTGATGAAGCAGCTCGCGGTGAACTCGTTGTCGACGAGCTTGATGCCGCGCGTGTCGATGTTCAGCTTGTCGAGCGCGTTGCGGTAGTCGACGAAGTCCTGGCCGGCGGCCGAGACGATCGAGGTCTTCCCGCCCAGCAGCGCGAGGTTGTACGCGATGTTGCCAGCCGTGCCGCCGCGCATGCGCTTCATCGAGTCGACGAGGAAGCTCACCGTCAACATGTGGACCTTGTCAGGGAGGATGTGGTCCGAGAACTTCCCGGGGAAGTTCATGATGTAGTCGTAAGCGAGGCTGCCGGTGACGATGACGCGCATGGTGTTCGTTTCCTTGAGAGTGACTTCGGCCCGCCCATAGCCCAGCCGCGACGGGCTGACGAGGGGCGCGAGCGCCTTCACTGGACGAGCAGCGTGTACGAAGCCGGCGCTCCATTGAACGTCCAGACGCTGATCGAGAGCGAGTTCGAGGTCGGCGTGACTTGCGTGGGTGTCGGACTGCCGAAAATCGAGAAGGGCGATTGGTTGAGTGTCGCGCGCAGGCCCGTTCCTCCCGCCAACCTGACCGTGATGGGAACACCGGGTGTCGTTGCGATCACGAACGCGTCCTGGTCACCGTCGTACTCGTTGATTCCCTGAATCTGCACGCCTCTCGTCAGGGACGTCGCCGTCGAGGGCGTGTCGCCGTAATCGTCGGGGCCCAGGTCATTGAGCGTGATGGTGTAGGGCCGCACGGTCGCGAGGAAGGCGTCTCGAAACGCCGCCGTGTAGGCGCCGATGGAGCCACGAAACGTCATGGACGCTCCCTCGCCGAGGTAGGTGTTCCCTCGGCTGATCTGCACCCGCACTTGCGGGTTGCCGCTCTCGACCCGGTAGATGTGATCATCGGGAAGGTCGAACGCGAAGTAGTCGACGTCGAGCGACAGGGTGAGCTGGCCCGAAATGCCGCCGTCGGTCGTGAGCCTCGTCGCCGTAGCCGGCGTATCTCCCACGTCGTCGACTCCATGATCGGTCACCTGCACCGCGTACGAGAACGGAGGCGGTGTGGACGATGGCAGCTGCGCAACGGTGATGATCGCGCTGGTGGCAGCAGTGGTCCTGAACACCCAGGGATTGCCGGTCGATGAGGTCAGTCCGCTCCCCGCCATCGTCACGGTGCAGAAAGCGCAGGCGGTCACTGCGTAGAACCGGTTTGGCCCCGCATCGATCGAGAAGGCGTCGATGTCGTTCGTGTACTCGAGGACGCCATTCACTGGCGTGTCGACCGTGATCGAGGTCGCACTCTGGGCAGCATTGCCGAAGTCATCAGTACCGAGATCGGTGATCACGAGGGTGTCGGGCTGCCCCAGCGTCGTGCCACGCGCGAGCACCACCGCGGACCCCGACGCTGCAGCTACGAAACTCCAGTGACGAACCCCGTTTCCTGCCTGCGCGGAGCCCTGCAGCATGACACTGCAGAACTGACAGCTCGCCGAGTAGACATGACCAGCAACGACGGGGAACGAGAACGCATCGATGTCGCTGCCGTAGTTCCAGATGAAGGGAACCGAGCCCGGCATGATCGGCGTAGCGGTTGCCGCGGTGTCGCCGTGATCGTCGACGCCCAGATCTGCGACTGTGACCTGGTACGACCCGCCGCCGCTGATGCTCACGATGAAAGGGCCCGAGACGCTCGACAGCGTGCGCACCAATGTCGAGAAGTCGCCAATCTGCGCGCCGATGGGTGGGAGCACGGCGATGCGGCAGTTGCCGTTCGTGCTGCGCGAGTAGCACTGAAACTCGTAGATCCGATTCGCCTGACCCATGAACTCGAACACGTCGACGTCGCTGGTGGTGTTGATGACACCTTCGGTGGCGGCACCGATTGCGAGCTGGGTCGTCGCCGGTGGCTGGTTGGGCTGATCGTCGACACCGAGATCCACCACGCGGGCGGTGACCGGGCTCGCGCTGCCCAACCGCTGCGTCACGATCACGCTCGTGCCGGTCGACGGCGAATTCCATTCGGGAAGACCGAAGGGGGTTCGCAGCACAGACCCGGCAGAATCGACGATAGAGACGTCGATCGCGAACGACGGGTTCACCTCGAGCCGGTAGCCGTGGTTCGCAATCGTCGGTACCAACAGGACGTCACGGTCGTCGTAGCGCTCGTACTCGAGGACGGTCTGCGTGCCAGGCTCGAGCCGGCTGCCGAACGCGGCCGAGTCACCGTGCTGGTCGGCTCCCAGGTCGGTGAAAGTGACCTCATAGCCGGTGCTCGACTCAGGCCCTCGAGCGCGCAGTGCGAGGGGCCCAGCCGCGGCCGAGACGATGAGCGAGCGGGTGGGGGCGGCCAGCTCGAAGAGGGTGCCCCCATCTTCGCGGTTGAACACTTCAACCGTCGTCTGGGCTCCGCCATCGAGCGACAGCGCAAGCGCTCGCCGCGGCGGCACCACCAACCCGACCACGTCGACGTCGATCTCGGAGTTGATGACTCCCGAGAACCGCGCCCCAGCAGCGATCGTCGTCTGTCCGTCCCACGCGTTCGGCCAGTCGTCTCTCGAAAGCGGTTCGACCCTGAACGTGTACGCACCTGAGAACGTGTCGCTCGTGCTTCTCACCTGCAGGTAGGTGACGTCGCTCGTTGCGGTGAACACGACCGACGCCGAGGCGTTGCTCGTTGCGAGGACCAGGAGGCCGGTTGCGTCGAAGGCCTCGACGATGAGCCCTCGACCTCCGCTCGCCGCTTCTGCCTTCGCCCGAAACGTGCGGCCCGCAGTGTCGGTCAGCCGGAACCAGTCACGATCGAGTGGCGAACTCATCGTTCGCTGCACAGGCTGGCCGTCAGCGCTCGTCGTGCGGGCCAGGGGCGGGCACTCATCCGGCTCATCCGTATCGTCTGTCGCTCCGCCCGAGTGCTGGTCGTCGCAGCTCCAAAGTGGGGTCGGCGCACAGCCTGTCGCAGTCGGCGCGAACCCCAGGGCACAGCGGCACTCGAACTGTGTGCCCACCACGGCACAGGTCGTCCGGCCCGTCGTGGCACACGGGTTCGGGAGGCATGGCGTCTTCATTCGGCACCCACCCGCTACGTCGATCTGCTCAGACAGGCAGCCGCACTGAGCCTCACCATCGATGACGAAGCAGCCTGGCCGCTGACTCCCTTCGCAGGGGTTCGGCGTGCACGGAATGGGAGCTGCGGGTCGGGGGCAGCCAGCCAGGACGGGGAGCACTGCGAGCAACAGGAAGTGACGCACAAGAGCCCCCGGCCTGTGGAGTTCCGCGCCGATCGGAGGCGCGGTGTTTCTGTCGCGCTCAGCTGCCCTTGAGCGTCGACTTGATGAGATCGCGGTTGAGCTCGGCGATCACCCGCGTGGGGATCTCCTTGGGGCACGCCGCTTCGCACTGCGAGAGGTTCGTGCAGGTGCCGAAGCCCTCGGCGTCCATCTGCATGGTCATGTTCTTCACCCGCTCGTACCGCTCGGGCTGACCCTGCGGCAGGTGCGCGAGGTGCGAGACCTTCGCCGAGACGAAGAGCATCGCCGAGGCGTTCTTGCAGGCCGCCACGCACGCGCCACAGCCGATGCAGGCCGCCGCATCCATCGCGAGGTCGGCGTCACGCTTGGCGACGGGCAGGGCGTTCGCGTCGGGCGTGCCACCCGTGTTCACCGACACGAAGCCGCCGGCCGCGATGATGCGATCGAAGGCCGACCGATCGACCACGAGATCCTTCACCACGGGGAACGCCTTGGCGCGCCACGGCTCGATGTAGACCTCGTCGCCGTCGTTGAAGTGCCGCATGTGCAGCTGGCACGCGGTGACGCCCTTGTGGCCGCCGTGGGGCTTGCCGTTGATCACCATCGAGCACATGCCGCAGATGCCCTCGCGGCAGTCGTGATCGAACGCGATCGGCTCTTCGCCCTTCTCGACGAGCTTGTTGTTCACCACGTCGAGCATCTCGAGGAACGACATGTGCGGGTTCACGTTCTCGGCGACGTACTGCTTCATCTCGCCGGGAGCGTTCTTGTTCGGCTGCCGCCACACGTGCAGCGTCAACTTCATCAGTTTCTCGTTGCTCACTTGTAGCTCCGCTTCGCAGGGTGCACGTAGTCGAACTTCAGCGGTTCCTTGTGGCGAACGGGGGCCTTCCCCTCGCCCTGGTACTCCCAGACGCTCGCGTGCATGTACTGGTCGTCGTTGCGCACGCACTCGCCTTCTTCGTCCTGGTGCTCTTCGCGGAAGTGACCGCCACACGACTCGTCGCGATCGAGCGCGTCGCGGGCCATCAGCTCGCCGAACTCGAGGAAGTCGGCGACGCGGCCGGCGCGCTCGAGCTCGATGTTGAGGTGATCGTTGGTGCCCGTCACCTTCACCGTGCTCCAGAACTCCTCGCGCAGCGCGGGGATCTTCTGCAGCAGCTCGTTGAGGCCCTTCTCGTTGCGGGCCATGCCGCACTTTTCCCACATCATCGTGCCGAGCTCGCGGTGGAAGCTGTCGGCGGTGCGCTTGCCGTTGATCGACAGCAGTCGCTTGATCTTGCCGTTCGCCTCGTCGAGCGCCTTCTTGAACTCGGCGTGGTCGGTCGTCACCTTCGGCTGCTTCGCGTTCGCGAGGTAGTGGCCAATCGTGTACGGCAGCACGAAGTAGCCGTCGGCGAGCCCCTGCATGAGGGCCGAGGCGCCGAGCCGGTTGGCGCCGTGATCGGAGAAGTTCGCTTCGCCGATGACGTGCAGGCCGGGCACCGTCGACATCAGGTTGTAGTCAACCCAGAGCCCGCCCATCGTGTAGTGCACGGCGGGGTAGATGCGCATGGGCCGCTCGTACGGGTTCTCACCCGTGATCGTCGCGTACATGTCGAACAGGTTGCCGTAGCGCTCGGCGATCTTTCCCTTGCCCAGGCGCTTGATGGCATCGGCGAAGTCGAGGAACACGCCGCGGCCACCGGGGCCCACGCCCTTGCCGGCGTCACAGGCCTCTTTCGCCGCGCGCGACGACACGTCACGCGGCGCGAGGTTGCCGTAGCTGGGGTACTTGCGCTCGAGAATGTAGTCGCGCTCGCCCTCGGGGATCTGATCGGGAGCGCGGTTGTCTCCGGCCTTCTTCGGCACCCAGACGCGGCCGTCGTTGCGAAGGCTCTCGGACATCAGCGTCAGCTTCGACTGGTAGTCGCCCGAGACGGGAATGCAGGTCGGGTGAATCTGCGTGAAGCAGGGGTTGCCGAAGCCGGCGCCCTTCTTGTGCGCGCGATACGCCGCGGTCACGTTGCAGCCCTTGGCGTTGGTCGAGAGATAGAAGACGTTGCCGTAGCCGCCGGTCGCGAGCACCACCGCGTCGGCCGCCCAGGCTTCGACTTTGCCGCTCACGAGATCACGCGTGACGATGCCGCGCGCGTGGCCGTCGATGACGACGACGTCGAGCATCTCGTGGCGCGTGTGCATCTTCACGTTGCCGAGACCGACCTGACGCTCGAGCGCCTGGTACGCGCCGATGAGCAGCTGCTGGCCCGTCTGGCCCTTCGCGTAGAACGTACGAGAGACCTGCGCGCCGCCGAACGAGCGGTTGTCGAGCAGACCGCCGTACTCGCGGGCGAACGGCACGCCCTGCGCGACGCACTGGTCGATGATTTTCACGCTGACTTCGGCGAGCCGGTACACGTTCGACTCACGCGCGCGCCACTCGCCACCCTTCACGGTGTCGTAGAAGAGGCGGAACACCGAGTCGCCGTCGTTGCGGTAGTTCTTCGCCGCGTTGATGCCACCCTGCGCGGCGATGGAGTGCGCGCGGCGGGGGCTGTCCTGGAAGCAGAACGTGTCGACGCCGTAGCCGAGCTCGGCGAGCGTGGCCGAGGCCGAGGCGCCGGCGAGACCGGTGCCGACGACGATGATCTTGTACTTCCGCTTGTTCGCCGGGTTCACCAGCTTCATGTCGAAGCGGTGCTTGGTCCATCGCTCTTCGATGGGGCCCGTGGGGCTCTTGCTGTCGAGGTTCATGGCTTGATGATTCCCAGGAAGACGGAGACGGGGATGCTGATGAACGCCGCACAGAGGCCGTAGCCGATGACGAGCGACGCGTTCTTGAGGAAGGGCGTCCACCGCTTGCCCCACAGCCCGAGGTGCTGGAAGAGCGAGTAGATGCCGTGCGAGAGGTGCTGCGCGAGCAGCAGCTGCCCCACCACGTAGAAGCCGGCGATGAGCGGGTTCTTGAAGCCCTGCACGAGCATGTCGTACGGGCTGAAGACGCCGGTCGGGCCGAGCGCGTCGGTGACGCTGACGACGCGGAGCGTGAAGTGGGCGATGTGGTACGCGAAGAACGCCGCGATCACGAGGCCCGAGATCACCATCGTCTTGGCGGCCATGCGGGCGGGCGTCTTGTTGTCGTACGCGTAGGCGACGGGGCGCGCGGCCTTGTTCACCGCGGTGCTGCGAATCGCGAAGTAGAAGTGAAGCGGAATGCCCAGCAGCAGGGCGGTGCGCGTGCCCCACAGCAGAATGGCGTTGCCCTTGAGGCCCGCCGCGTAGGCGTTGAACGCGTCACGCCCCACGTACGCGAGCAGGTTGCCGGCGAGGTGCCCCGTGACGAAGAGCCACAGCCCCAGGCCGGTGAGGGCCATCATCACCTTCGAGCCCACCGAGCCCGTGAGGAAGTTCACGGCGTGCCCAATGAGGGTCTGGCCCGTGTCGCGTTTGAGTTCTGCCGCAGTCGACATGCACAGCTCCTTGCTTCGAGTCGAAGACGCGGGGTTCTTACCCATGGCGGGATGCGTCAGCCACGCTCCTGTTTCATGCGAGCCCCATCGAGCAACAGCAAAATCGCGCGCATCTGTGAGCAGCGGTGATGCACGGCTGGTTGTGACGAAGTGGTGAGCCCCATAAAGAGCGAGTGAATGAGTCGTGACGCAGTGACCAGCGGAGTCGGAGCGGATGGCAAGCCGCTCGAGTGCCCCGCGCCGGTGTCGCTGCGTCGGGAAGTGCGCTTCGCCGCCCCCATCGCGCTGACGGTGATGGGCGCGATGATGCCCGCGACTGTCGTGATCCCCGTCATTCGCCCGTTCGTGGCCGCCGGCTGGCCGGGGCAGGAGTGGGTTTTTCACGCGTTCATGGCCATCAACCTGCTCGGCGCGTGCGTCGTCGGGCCAGCGTTGGCGGTGTGGGCCGATCGCACGGGGCGGCGGCGCGCGCTCGCGGGCGCGTTGGCGTTGCTCGACGCGGCGATGGTCGGCCTGGTGGCGCTCAAGCCGCCGCTCGCGGTGATGCTGGGGCTTCGCTTCGTGCAGGGCGCGGCGAGCGTCGGAGCCGTCTCGATTCTCATGGGCGCCGCGCGTGGGCGCACGTCTGGCTCGGCCGCGACGGGAATGATCGGCAGCGCCGTGGTGCTCGCGCTCGTCATCGGTATTCCGCTCGGCGCGATTCTCGGAAAGTCGTCTCCGTCGTTGCCGCTCTTCGTGGGCGCCGTGCTCGGTGGGCTCGCGGGCCTCGCGGCGTTCGTCGTCGTGCCAGAGGGGAGCTCGTCGCGGCTGTCGGGGCGTGACGTGTGGTCGGCTCCGGGCGTGAAGCTGCCGGTGGTGGTGGTGGGGCTCGAGCGGTTCTCGGTGGGCGCGTTCACGGTGACGCTGCAGTTGTTCGCGTTTCACGTGCTCGCGCTGCCCGATGGAACGGTGAGCCGCTGGTTCTCGATCTTCCTCGTGACGTTCGCGCTCGCGACGGTGCCGCTCACGCGCGTGGGAGATCGAATCGATCGCCGCACGCTGGTCGTGGTCGGAGCGTTCATCTACGCGGCGATGTTCTTCTCGATTCTGGTGCTCTCGGCCCGGTGGATTCCGGTGTCGTTGGCGCTCGGTGGGCTCGCCTCCGCGGCGATCTACGGGCCGAGCTTGTCGCTGGTGACCCAGGCGGTGCCGTCAGAGGCGCGCGGCTCGGCGATGGGCTTGCTCAACGCCGCCGGTACCTTCGGCATGTTCGCCGGCAACGTGATCGCCGGCCTCGTCGCGACCGCGTTGCTCTCGCAGGGCAGTGATCGCGCGACCGCGTACTCGGCCGTCTTCGTGGTCGCCGGCGTGAGTCAGCTGATCAGCGCGCTGCTCGGTGTGCTCGCTCGCCGTCAGGCCTGAGCGTCATGCGGTGCGCTCATCGGTCCGAGTCGTGAGAGCGCCCGGTCACGGCTGACTCGGCGCAAGCGCTCGATGATCTTGCAGGACAATTCTTCGTTTCATCGCTACGAACGCCCGCCATCTCGAAGCACCACCGCGAGGCAGGAGCGAAATGAAAATCCACGAGTATCAGGGCAAGCAGATCTTCAAGAAGTACGGAGTCCCCGTGCCGCGCGGCATCGTCGTGCGCACTGCGGACGACGCCGAGAAGGCCGCGAAGGAGCTCGGCACGAAGGTCACCGTCGTCAAGGCGCAGATTCACGCGGGCGGTCGCGGCAAGGGCGGCGGCGTGAAGCTCGCCAAGAGCCCCGCCGAGGCGAAGGAGCTCGCCTCGAAGATGCTCGGCATGATGCTGAAGACGATTCAGACCGGCCCCGAAGGCCAGAAGGTGCAGACGCTGTACATCGAGGAAGGCCTCGACATCGAGAAGGAGTACTACCTCGGCGTCACCCTCGATCGCGCGACCAGCCGCATCACCTTCATGGCGTCGACCGAAGGCGGCGTGGAGATCGAAGAGGTCGCCCACACGCACCCCGAGAAGATCCTCCGTGAGGCCGTCGACCCGGCCGTCGGCTTCCAGTCGTACCAGGGCCGCAAGCTCGCCTACGGCCTCGGCCTCTCGGGCGACTCGGTCAACGCGTTCGTGAAGTTCTGCGCCGCGCTCTACCGCGCCTACGTCGAGACCGACGCCGCGCTCGCCGAGATCAACCCGCTCGTGCGCCTGAAGGACGGCTCGATCGTCGCGCTCGATTCGAAGATGAACTTCGACGACAACGCGCTCTACCGCCAGAAGGACGTCGTCGAGATGCGCGACGTCGCCGAAGAAGACGAGCGTGAAGCGAAGGCCAAGGAGTTCGACCTCGCGTACATCGCCCTCGAGGGCAACATCGGCTGCATGGTGAACGGCGCCGGCCTCGCCATGGCCACGATGGACACCATCAAGCTCGTCGGCGGTGAGCCGGCCAACTTCCTCGACGTCGGCGGCGGCGCCACGAAGGAGAAGGTCACGGCCGCGTTCAAGCTGATCCTCGCCGACCCCGCGGTGAAGGCGGTGCTGGTGAACATCTTCGGCGGCATCATGAAGTGCGACGTGATCGCCGAGGGCATCATCGCGGCTGCGAAGGAAGTGCAGCTCAAGATCCCGCTCGTGGTTCGCCTCGAAGGCACCAACGTCGAGCTGGGCAAGCAGATCCTCGCGAACTCCGGCCTGAAGATCACGCCGGCCGACAACCTCCGCCAGGCCGCCGAGAAGGCCGTCGCGGCGCTCAAGAGCTGAACAGGAACCGACACCATGAGCATTCTCGTCAACGCAGACACGCGCCTCATCGTTCAGGGCATCACGGGCTCGGCGGGCTCGTTCCACGCCAAGCAGTGCCTCGACTACGGCACCAACATCGTCGCCGGCGTCACGCCCGGCAAAGGTGGCCAGAAGTTCGAGGGCAAGGTTCCCATCTTCGACACCGTCGAGCAGGCCGTGAAGGCCACCGGAGCCAACGCCTCGGTCGTCTTCGTGCCGCCTCCGTTCGCGGCTGATTCGATCATGGAAGCCGCCGACGCGAAGCTGCCCCTCGTCATCACCATCACCGAAGGCATTCCGGTGAACGACATGGTGAAGGCGAAGCGGTTTCTCCAGGGCACTGGCACCCGCCTCATCGGCCCGAACTGTCCCGGCGTCATCACCCCCGGCGCGAAGTGCAAGATCGGCATCATGCCGGGCCACATTCACAAGCCCGGCCGCATCGGCGTCGTCTCACGCTCGGGCACGCTGACGTACGAGGCGGTGTTCCAGGTGACGGGCCTCGGCCTCGGTCAGTCGACCGCCGTCGGCATCGGCGGTGACCCGGTCAACGGCACCAACTTCATCGACGTGCTCAAGCTGTTCAACGAAGACGCCGAGACCGACGCCGTGATCATGATCGGCGAGATCGGTGGCAGCGCCGAAGAAGAGGCGGCTGCGTGGGTGAAGGCGAACTTCAAGAAGCCGATCGCGGGCTTCATCGCCGGTGCCAGCGCGCCTCCGGGCAAGCGCATGGGCCACGCCGGCGCGATCATCTCGGGCGGCAAGGGCACGGCGGCCGAGAAGGTGAAAGCGATGAGCGAGGCTGGCTACGTGATGGCGTCGTCGCCGTCCGAGCTCGGCACCACGCTCGTCGAGGCGATGAAGCGCAAGGGCATGAAGGTCTGAAGCCCGCTTCGTCGTGAAGCACCTCGGGCGCCGGTGACTCCTTCGGGAGCCCGGCGCTCGAGTCGTTTCAGGCCTTCAACACCGCGTCGATGGCATCAGCCAGCTCGGTGGCTCCACCCTTCAGGTCCGACGGAGCGGCTTCCTGGGCGGCGAATCGGCGCAGGTGGAAGCGCAGCCCGAACAGCAGCTCGTTTCCCGTCGAGGCGAAGTCGATGGCCTCGCGAATGGCCGTCGCGAACTCGAGCAAGCCCGTCTCCTCGATGCGTTCCGCGAGCGCACGCGCTTCGTCCGTGAAGTTCCTCAATCGATGAGCAGCTTCGCATCGATTGCGCTACGCCGAGGCTCAGAGAGGCAACCATGAAGAAGCTCTCGTTTCTCGATCGGTATCTGACGCTGTGGATCTTCCTCGCGATGGGGTTGGGCGTGCTGCTGTCGTCGGTCGCTCCGGGGTTCGCGAAGGCCCTGTCGGAGCTCAGCATCGGCACGACCTCGATTCCGATCGCGGTCGGGCTCATCGTGATGATGTACCCGCCGCTCGCGAAGGTCCGCTACGAGGAGCTGCCACGCGTCTTCAAGA
>JAACJQ010000008.1 GCA_016879935.1 Archangiaceae bacterium
CAGGGTGATGGTGCAGGTGCCCGAGGCAGCCACCGTCTGGCCCACACAGCCATCGACCGACCTGGCGAACTCAGTGGCGTTGGTGCCCGTGACCGAAGTGGTCAACGCGGTGGTCGACACGCCGCCCGTGTTGGTGATGACGATGTCGAGGGTGTTCGACGCGCCCACGATGGTGTTGGCCAGGGTGCCCGTGGCCGGGTTCGCGCTCAGCGCCGGCGGGTTGAGGCCCGCGCCGGTGAGGGTGGCGGAGCCTCCCATGCCCACCGAGGTGCCCGCCTGGAGCGTCGCCGACTTCATGCCCGTCGTCCCCGGCGTGAAGGTGACGTCGACGGTACAGGTGCCGTTGGGTGCCAGTACGGCTGTACAGAGATTGTTGGCAAGGCTGAACATGTTCGCGTCATTGCCAGACAGCGAGATGGCAGGAATGCCGCTCGGCGACCCGCCGGTGTTCCTGACGGTGAAGGTCTGTGGCATCGAGCTCGAGCCGAGGCCCACGTTGCCGAAGGGGTGCGGGTTGGGGCTGATGGTGAGGGCGGCCACGGTGGCGCTGCGGCCGACGAGCGTGACGGCCTGAATGCCGCCCGGCGTCGCGTCGACGAGCAGGTTTCCGTTGAGGGTGCCGGTCTGCATGCCCGGCGCGAAGATGACGTCGACCTGGCAGGTGCCGCCGGGCCCGAGCGCGCTGGTGCAGGTGGTGGACTGAATGCCGAAGGCCGTGGCCTGCGAGCCAGAGAGGCTGACCATCAACTGACCGGTGGGGAGCGAGCCGGTGTTGCGCACGACGACCGTCACCGCGGCGCTCGTGCCGCCGACCGTCACCGAGCCGAAGTCGATGTTGGAGCGGCTCAACGAGATGACGGCCGTGCCCGCGTCGGGAACGCCCGCGTCTTCGATGATGACGCCGCCGTCGTCGTTGATGACGCCACCGTCGCTGTCGCCACCACCCGTCGAGCCACCGGCGCTGCCTCCCGCGTCGCCTCCTGCCGAGCCGCCCGCGTCGCCACCGCCAATGGAGCCGCCGGCGTCGCCACCACCGATGCCGCCCGCAGCGCCTCCCGCCGTCGACCCGCCGCCCGTCGTGCCGCCGCCCATGGAGCTTCCACCCGCGGAGCCACCACCCGTGGAGCCTCCGCCCGTCGCCCCGCCGCCCATCGAGCCGGCCGTGCCGCCCGCAGTGCTGCCTCCGCCTGCCGAGCCGCCGCCCGTCGAGTCAGCCAGCGCACACCGCCGCTCATCGCCCGAGCCGGTCGCGACGCAGACCTGCTTGTCGGGGCAGTCTTCGTTGGTGCTGCAGGGGGCACCGGGCTCGAACGAGACGACGCACCCGGTCGCCAGCAGGCAGCCGAGGGCAAGACGCAGAGAAGTCTTCATGGAGCGCCGAATCAGAGCGCGAAAGCGGGTGGAAATCGAGCGCCCACTGTGGGGCTGATCACACCCGCTAGTGTGCGATGACCTTCACGGTTTGCCCGATGAGATTGAGCATGCCGCGCAAGGTGTCGTAGTCGGGGTGTTTGAGCCGCATCCACGCGTTGGCCATGTAGCCGGCCTCGACGGGCTGGGTGGGCGTACCGGGAGGCGGCAGGTACTCGTCGATGAACCACTTGCCGAAGCGCTGGTGCACCTCGTCGACGCCCTGGTAGCCGGCGATGCGCCCGTCTTGGGTGGGCCGCAGCGCGATGATGCCGGCCGAGTACTGCCGCGACAGGTGCTGCGCCTTCTTCGCGTGAACCACGGCCATCGCCCACTCGATGTAGATGTCGAAGCCGTTGCCCGCCGCGTACAGGTCCCACGCGCGCACGCCAGGCGGGCGGCAGCCAATCTCGCTGAACTTGAGACCCTTCGGGCCGGCGAACCACTCCATGTGCGTGGCCGTCGTCTCGAGGCCGAGCGCGGTGATGACCTTCTGGCCCATGTCGCGCAGCTCGCCGTAGGCAGGCGCGGTGTCGATGCGGTTGGTGACGATGAACTGCGGGCTGATCCACCGGTGGCGCATCGCATCGAGCACGTTGGGGTAGTAGTGCGTGACGAAGTCGTGCACCACGCGGCCGCCGATGGTGATGGTGTCGTAGAAGCCTTCGTGGCCCTCGATGAACTCCTCGACGGCGACGCTGCGGCCCTGCGGCACGCCGAAGCGAGCGAGCGCGCGGTCGAGCTCGGGCCCGTTGTCGACACGTTCGGTGCCTGACGCGCCAGCGGCGTCACGCGGCTTCACGATGAGCGGGAAGCCCACGCGCGCGGCGAACTGCTTGATGTCGTCGGGGCTGCTCGAGCCGATGCTCTGTGCGCACGCGACGCCCGCCTGGCGCAGCGCCTCTTTCATGGCCGGCTTGTCGCGGCAGAGGAAGGTGGAGCGCACGCTGGTGCCGGGAATGCCGCAGCGCTCGCGCACCTTCGACGCGCTCATCACGTGCGCCTCGACGACGGCCTCGAGCCGGTCGACCTTCACCTTCGACTGAATGAAGCGCACGGCGCGCTCGAGCTGGGCCTCGTCGGTGACGTTGCCAATCTGCTCGTAGTGGGTGAGCCACTGGCGCAGGCCATCGTCGAGGGCCTCTTTGGGGCGCTCTCCGATGCCGTACACCCGCGCGCCGACCGCATGCAGGGCGCGCACGAACTCACGTTGATTGGCCGGGAAACAGGGCTCGACGAAGATGACATCGACGGGCATGCGACGGAGCGTAGTTCAGCCCTTCGGTTTCCCCGCCCGAAATCCCCCGCGGCTGCTGCTGACGTCAGAGCGCCGACCAGTCGTTCTCGGCCTCGAGGATGGGGTCGACCACCGCCATGAGGGCGAAGCGCGTGCGCTCCTGTTCGAGGTGCGCGAGCTCGATGGCGCGCCAGGCTCGCGTCGCTTCGTCGAAGGCCTCGGTGGCCACGTGCTGAAGGTCGTCGACGGGAGCACCGCCGCGACCATCGAACGAGACTCGACCCTGACGGCCATCGAAGACGACGCCATCGAGCGCGCTCGCGAGCCGCACCGCGACCGAGTGGCCCACCATCGTCGCCGGAGCCACGCTCAACACCACCTTCGCCTCGAAGCCGGCCTCGACCTCGCTGCCGTGAATGAGCTCGTGCACCTCGATGCCTTCGATGGAGCCGAGCTTCAATGCCAGGGGGCGGTCGTGGGCGACGGGAAGGTCGCGGCCACAGAGCACCAGAAGTTCGTGGTTCATGCCGCCCTGATGCGGGCAGGCCGTTCGAGCGTGTACGACGGCTGGAAGTGCCCGACCTTGTTCGAAAATCTACTCTCTCAACCTCGCCGCGGCATGGATCGACGGTGATGATGGAGCCGCCGCTCCTCAGGCTCGCTCCCGGCTTCGTCTCACGGCTTTCTCGAACGGGGGCACGGCTGTGTAGCGCTCACCGTCGAAGTCGAGCGCGAGCTCGGTCGGTTTGGCGAAGGCGACGAGCGCTTTGAGCGCCGTGAAGTAGCGATCGAGGTCGTCGGCCGGCAGCTCGAACTTCGACCAGGTTCGCTTCGACAGCTGAACCTGTGACGGTCCCGCCTGGTGACCGAGGGTGATGTCGCCGGCCTTCTTGTTGCGCGACCAGGTGAGGAGTCGTTCGACGGGGTCGTCACCGAGCGGGCGCTCCGTCATGCCGACGTTGAACTGGTCGAGCGTGGCGCCAAAGCCCTCGGTGACGAGCTGCCACACACGCGCGACCTTCTTCTCGTCGAAGAGCGGCTTCGACTGGAAGTGCACGATGAGGTGCGGACGCTCGTCGCGTTCGTTGGTGTCGATCTGCACCGCCTTCAGCTTCGGAAACAGCTCGTCGAACCGGGCCGCCGTCGTCGCGTCGACCACGAGAGCGGTCGAGCTCGGGCCATGCTGCGTCACCGCTTTCGTGCAGCCCCTGGCGTGTTCGACGATGGCTTCGATCGCGAAGGCCGAGTCGGTGAGGAACTCGACGGTGGTGAACTTCGGCGCTCCCAGGGCTCGGGAGAAGCGCACGAGCGGCGTCTCGTACTCGTACAGCACGACCTCGACGAGCGGCGAGCGCTCGAGCGTGGCCCACGAATCGACTGGCGCCCGCGCATCGACGCCGAGCAGGTGCAGGCGCTCGAGCCGCGCCAGCAGCTTCTCGAAGCGCGCCAGGTCGGCGGAGAAAATCCGGAGCGACTTCAACGTCGGCATCGTCTCCATCAATCGCTCCGCGCCTTCAGGCTGGCGTTGCAGCCGCAGCTCGGTGAGCGGTGGTGACGCGCTCAGCAGCTCGGGCAGGAACTTGTCCATCACGTACAGCGAGCGCACCGAGGCGAAGTTCGGGTGGCGCAGCGCCTCTGCGGGCGTGACGTCGATCCAATACGGCCACGAGGTGATGGTCTCGATGGTGCGCCACTCGGGCCGCTCCATCAGCGCCCGAAACGCGTCGCGCTGTTGGTGGTTCGGCTCGTCGAGGTACGCGGTGCTGGGAAAGCCGAGCGTGAACTCGGGCGGCTTCTTGAACCAGTCGGAGACGGGCCCGAGCCAGGTCTTCCAGTGCTTCTTGATCAGCGAGCGAATGCGCGCTTCCGACTTCGGCGTCGGCGCGTTCGACTGCAGGCTGATCAGCTCGCCACGGGGATCCGAGTGTTCGAGCAGCCAGTCGCCGTACACCGCGCGCGCAGTGAGGTCTGACGGGTTCGCGTACACCGCCGCGAGCAGCGCTTCGCCGTTCTTCCCCTTCTGCTTCTCGCCAGCAGAGGTGGCGGCGAACGGGCCCTCGAGCGCGGTGATCAGCTCGTCATCGATTTTCGAGAGCGGCATCACCTTCACCGCCCTCAGCACCTTCACCACGGCCTCTTCCATCGGCCGCATGTCGCGCGCGTAGTACTCGCCCTTCGCGCGTTGCAGTTGCTGCTCGAGCAACGGCAGTTGCCGCACGTCGCCCAGCTTCGCGAGCCGGCGAAAGAGCGGCCTCCAGTACGTCTTCGAGGTCCACGTGTCGTAGCGGGTGGCGTCGACCTGCTTCGCGAGGTGCGCCGCGACGCGCGGGTCGTCGGGCAGCTTCAGCACGGCTTCGAGCAACGGGAGCGCCGGCTGCCACGTGCCCGGCCACTCGGTCGCGAGCACCTGGCCCAGCGCGACGGCGTGCTTCGTCTTGCACGCCGCGAGGCACTGCTTCGTGCGCTCGGGCATCGACGCGCCCTTCACCTTGCCGGCGGCCTTCACCAGCGGCTCCGAGACGCGGTCGATCAGGTCGGCGAGCCTCGGTTGACGGTTCGCGCGCCACGCGAGCAGCAGGGCGTCGAGTCTGGCTTCGTCGGTCTTCGCAGCGAGCGCGCGGCGGAGCGCAGGAGTCGTCGACATGGCGACTTCTTAGCGCGCGGGTATCGTCGAACGATGGCGAATGGGGGACTCGAGCGGGCACAGGCGAGCGAGGGCGCGGCCCGATTGGAGGCGCTGCTCGAGGCGTGGAGAGCGCTGCGGCACCCGCGCATCGCCGACCTCATCGACCGGTTGACGGCGCGGGTGCTCGAGGGCGCCAAGCCCATCAAGGGCAAGTCGGTCGCGGCGCGCACCGAGACGATGGTGGCGTTGTGTGAGTCGAAGAACGTCGTCGACGTCGCGCGCGTGCTCGCTGCGGAGTGGCCGGGCACGTGGCAGACGGCGCTCCCGGTGCTGAGGGCCGTGGTGAAGCTGCCCGACGACCCGCGCGTCGCGGCGCACCTCGCGAAAGAGGTCGACGCCACGCGCTTCGAGACGTGGACGTCGGCTGCCTTCTACCGGCCGCTCTTCGCGAAGCTGAACGCGCTCGGAGACGTGCGCCAGTGGCCGCTGCTCGAGGCGCAGCTGACGCGAACGAAGTCCTACTACTACCAGCGAGACATGCGCCCCCTCGAGGAGGCCGCGGTCGAGCGCTACCGGGCGCTGAAGGTCGAGCCGCTCTCGGAGGAAGACGAGGCGCTGGTCGAGGCGCTCGAGGCTCCGTTCGCGGCCGTCGCCGCCACGCAGAGCTCGACGAAGCGGTCGGGCGAAGAGCTGCTCGCCGAGGTCTACGCCCGCCCCGACGACCTCACCGCGCGCGCCGTGTACGGCGACTGGCTCTCGGAGCGGAATGATCCACGCGGCGAGTTGATCAGCCTTCAGCTCGGCGCGCCTTCGCCGAAGTCGCTCAGCCGGCAGCAGGCGTTGATCAAGAAGCACTGGAAGGCGTGGCTCGGCCCCATCGCCGACTGGCTCAAGTCGGCGCCACGCTTCGAGGCGGGCTTCCCCGTCGAGGGACATGTCGACGCCTCGACCTACCGCGAGGTGCAGGAGTCGTTTCGGAAGATCATCGACCGGCCCGAGTGGACGACGTTTCGCACCCTGCGCCTGTGGAGCCAGATCATCCCCCCGGCCGATCTCGTGCGGGCACCGCGCTTCGCGGGCGTGAGAGAGCTGCTCGACATCGCTCCGCAAGAGCTCGGTGCGCTGCTCGCGACGAAGGCGCCGCTCACGAGCCTGACGCTGACGTGGGCGATGGAGATGCCACCGGTCGCGCGGGGAGCGTTCGGTGCGTTGAGCGCGTTGAAGGTGCTCTCGATTCACGGCCGCGACCTGGGCGTCTTCGCGCCCGGCGTCGTTCACCTGGAGCGCCTCGTGCTGCAGCTCGACCGCACCATGCCGCTCGAACTCGGGCTGCTCGAGGCGATGAACGTCGACGTCGTGGAGTTCGACTTGTACGGCACGCGCGCTCAGCTGACCCGCGAGGGCAGGAGCGGGCCCTTCACGAAGGCGAGGCTGCTCTCGACGGCGTACGTGAGCGACCTCATCGAGCTGTTGCCGCTCTCCATCGTCGAGCTGACGAGTGAGGGGCTCGAGCGAGAGGAGGTGCGACCCGGCGTGCTGGCGCAGCTCGCGACGACCGCGAAGCGCCTTCCGAAGCTCACGCGGCTCGAGCTGCCGTTCGTCGAGGTGGCGCCGAAGCAGCACCCGCCGCACCTCGAGTTGTCACTCACGGGCGTGGCGTTGTTCGAGGTCGAGAAGCTCGCGCCGCTCTGGAAGATTCTGAGCGAAGACTTCGGCGTGCCCTTCGACTCACTCGACGTGCGGGGTGGCCTCGCGCTCGGCGACGACCCCGTCGGCCGGCTCACCACGTGGTGCCAGAACAAGCGCTGTCACGACGTGCGGCTGCAGGTGAAGGGCACGCCCGCCGTGTTTCCCCTGCACCGTACGGCGACGTACTTCACGAACGTCACGCTGCCCCTCGGCGACCGCGAGCGCTTCATCAAGGCCCTCGACGCGCTGCTCGCCTTCACGAAGCCGTCATCGCTGCGGGTGGGCGGTGTGCTCACGCTCGAAGGCGACGCGCTCCAGACCCGCCGAGCCGAGGTGCACGCCTTCATTCGCAAGGCGTGAACGCTCCATCGGGAGTACACCGGCGCGCATGGCTGACGACATCATGGAGCCGACGCTCTGGCGGAAGAACGGCTGGACCGCGAAGGTCATCAAGAACGAAGACGACGACGGCTGGGCCGTGGAGATTCGCAAAGAGGGCCTGCCCGAACCGGTGTTGATCAGCCCGTGGGTGATGGGGCGCGACAAGAAGAACCCCAAGCCCTTCGACGGGCCCGCGTTCGCGACGTTCGTGAAGACGGCGTCAGAGGTGCTCGACCGCTCGACGCGCCAGCGAGACGCCGCGCTCAAGAAGAAGCTGTCGATTGCGTGGGAGGGCCGCTGGTACGAGGTCAGCTTCGAGCTGGTGCCCGACGAGTACGAGCCGCACGCGTTCCTCACGGCAGTCGACGATGCAGGCGAGAACGTCGCGCGGCATCGGGTGGCGACGAACCTCAAGTTCACCCGCGACTCGATGAACGACTGGGTGCGCGCAGGGTTCCCGCAGCTCTGAGGGCTTCATGTTCCAGATGACGAAGCAACTGCAGCTCGCGGTTCGGCTCGTGTCGATGTCGCGCGCGGAGCTGACGTCGTACCTGCGTGCGGAAGCGCAGGGGCTGGGCTTGCGGCCGCTGGCCGGCGACGAGGTCGACCCGCTCGAGGTGCAGGAGGCACAGGAGGCGCAGAAGGAAGGGCGCGCGCCGTGGACGCTCGAGCAGCGCCAGCCGTTCGCGCCCACCGCCGAAGAACCCGATGTCTGGGTCGAAGGCGTGTCGGTCTTCGCGAATGGCAGCGGTGAGCGGTGGGTCTGCGAGCGCGAAGGTGAGGCTGCCCGTGAAGGCCTCTGGCTGTTGCGCGCGGTTCGTCAGCGCCATCGCACGTACGAGAAGGTGGCGGCGTGCCTGTGTGAAGGCAACGAGCTCGCGTCACCCGTGAAGCAGACCGTGGAGTCGGTGGCCGAACGAATTGGCCTGCACGTCGCGACGGTGGAGCGGGTCGTCGCCGCGGGTGTCTTGCAGAGCCATCACGGCGTGCTCCGGTTCTCGGCGCTGACTCGCTGAGGGGCGCACAGCAGCACACTCGCGGCGCCGCATTTGATCGACGGCGTTCGAGTGCATCGGGGCTACGCTCGCCCCGCGATATGAACATCTTGTTTGCTTCGTCCGAGGTCGCTCCTTTCGCGAAGACGGGAGGCCTGGGCGACGTCGGCTCGGCGCTCCCCCGCGCGCTGGCTGCCGAAGGTCACGACGTTCGCGTGGTCATGCCGATGTACTCGCGCGTGAAGGGCGGGGGCCGGCAGTTCACCGAGGTGATTCCCGAGCTGTGGATGGACCTCGGCGGCACGCGGGTGAAGGTCTCCATCTACGAGAGCCCGCTGCCCGGCACGAAGGTGCCCGTCTACTTCGTGCGCTGCCCACCGCTGTACGACCGCCCGTCGCTGTACGGCAACTCGCCTGACGAGCATCTGCGCTTCGCGGTGCTGAACTGGGCGGCGCTCAAACTCTGCCAATACCTGCGGTTCGCTCCCGACGTCATTCATTGCAATGATTGGCAGACGTCGTTGATTCCGCTGCTCCTGCGCGCGCGCTTCTCGTGGGACAAGTTGTTCGCGAACACGCGCACGGTGTTGACGATTCACAACCTCGGGCATCAGGGCACGTTCCCCTCAAACATCATGCGCGAGACCGGCCTGCAGGATTCCTGGTACCTCTTCCATCAGGACGAGCTGAACGCGGGTCGCCTCGGCTTCCTGATGACGGGCCTGCTGTACGCGAACGCCATCACCACGGTGAGCCCGACGTACGCGCGCGAGATTCAGACCCGGGAGCAGGGCGTCGGCCTCGACCACATTCTTCGTCAGCGCAGCGACGTGTTGACGGGCATCTTGAACGGCATCGACGAAGACGAGTGGAACCCGGCGGCCGACAAACACCTGCCGGTGGGCTTCAACGCCGAGTCGCTGCGCGGGAAAGAGGTCTGCAAGAAGGCGCTGCTCGATGCGGTGCGGCTGCCGTATCGGCGTGAGGTGCCGGTGTTCTCGCTGGTGGCGCGGCTGGTCTGGCAGAAGGGCATCGACCTGGTCGAGAGCACGCTCCCGAACCTGCTGCGGCATCACAAGTTTCAGCTCGTGGTGCTGGGCAAGGGCGAGCACAAGTACGAGGAGTTCTTCCGACTGCTGGCTCGCGCCTTCCCGCAGAAGGTGGCCTACGACTCGGCCTTCTCGGAGCCGCGCGCGCACCTCGTCGAAGCCGGCAGCGACGTGTTCCTCATGCCGTCACGGTACGAGCCGTGCGGCCTCAATCAGATGTACAGCTTGAGGTACGGCACCGTTCCGCTCGTGCACAAGACTGGCGGGCTCGCCGACACGGTGTGGCAATACAATCCACGTTCGGGTCGCGGCACCGGGTTCGTGTTCGAGCACTTCGACGAAGGTGGGCTCTCGTGGGCCGTGCGGCGCGCGCTCGAGGTGTGGGGGAGCGGAACCGGCGAGTATCGGACGCGCTGGGAGGCGCTCATGCGCAATGGCATGCAGCTGCCGCTCGGCTGGAAGCACCGCGTCGGCCGGTACGAAGAGGTGTACCGGAAGCTCCGGTGAAGCCCTGCCTCAGACCGGCAGCACGGTCACGACCGCCGTCAGCACCGCCGCCCACACCAGCGATTCGGTCAGCACCTTCTTCCCCTGCGCCGCCAACGCACGCTTCTCGAGCTCGTCGGCGACGTTCTCAGCTCCGGTGTCGAGGTCGCGCAGACCGCGCGACGCGAGGTTGATTCAGGTTTTTCGTCTGGCCTGGAAGAAGCCCGTCGTCGCCAGCATGAACGGCAGGAAGAGCGTCAGCCGCCACCAGAACGGCACCTGCGTCACCACCAGCCCAGCCGCCACGGCGAGCGCGATGACGAACGAGATGATGCCGAAGCGCATGCGAATCGCTCGCTGCTTCGGCCCGATGTTCAGCAGACACACTTCGGCAGTCTCGGACACGTCTCTGTCGTAGCCGCTGCAACGCCTGATGTCCCAGGAATCGACGCTCGCGTGTCGAACGCGCGGCCGCCCATTCCCTGGAGATGACGTGAAGACCTGCCTCTGGCTGATCAGTTGTCTCGCCGTGTTGCTGGCCGCTCCCGACGCCGAAGCCTGTGGCTGTTTCGCGCCCCCCGACCCGACCGTGCCCGTCGTGCAGGCAGGAGAGCGCATTCTCTTCGCCGTGAAGAACGGCCAGGTCACCGCCCACGTGCAGGTCGTCTACGACGGCGCGAACGCCTCCGAGTTCGGCTGGCTGTTGCCCATGCCCGCCGTGCCGACGCTCGAGCTGGGCACCGACGAGCTCTTCGTGCGGCTCACCCAGACGACGCAGCCCCGGTACCGCCTCGACACCACCTTCGACTCCAACTGCTTCGCCTCGTCGGCCGGAACCGGTGGCGGCAGCGCCTTCGGACACGCCGCCGGAGGCAGCGCCAGCTCGTTCCAGGACGCCGGCTCGGCAGGCCCGCCGGTGCTCGTCGTGCAGGACTCGGTCGGCCCCTACGACTACGCCGTGCTCCGCGCCGATTCGAAGACCGAGATGCTCGATTGGTTGCGCACGAATCGCTTCTTCGTGCCCGCCGGCACCGAGGGCGCCGTCGACCCGTACATCAGGCCGGGCGCCTACTTCCTCGCGCTCAAGCTGCGCGCCGGAAACACGACGGGCGACCTGCAGCCGGTGGTGCTGCGGTACCAGAGCGACGTCGGCTCCATTCCCATCACCCTCACCGGCGTCGGCGCCAACCCGAACATGGGCGTGCAGGTGTGGATGCTGGGCAACGGCCGCGCCATTCCCCGCAACTACCATCACACCGTGCTCAACGACGCGCGCATCGACTGGCAGTCGAGCGGCAGCAACTACAACGACGTCGTCATCGCGGCCGTGAGCGAGGCCCCCGAGCGGCACAGCTTCGTCACCGAGTACGCGGGCCCGAGCAGCGTGATGCGCGCCGCCCTCGTGTTCCCGCTGCGCTTCGGCAGCAAAGAAGCGCTCGCCGCCTCGCCTACGCCCGAGGCCTTCGTCGACTACCTCTTCGCCAATCGCTACTCCGCCTCGACCTTCACCCAGGGCCTCGCACTGCCCGGGCCGCTCAAGGCGATTCTGCTCAAGTACCTGCCGAAGCCCGCCAACGTCACCGCCGACACGTTCTTCCAGAGCTACCGCTTCTTCAAAGCGCAGGCGCCTGCCCCCAACTTCCAGCCGCAGGCGATGGCAGACGAAATCTGGGAGCGCGTCGTCAAACCGGTACAAGACGCCCAGGCGCTCTTCGACGAGAGCCCCGTGCTCACCCGCCTGTACACGACGATTTCTCCGCGAGACATGAACAAGGACCCGGCGTTCTCGTTCAACGCCTCACTTCCCGTCGTGAGCAACGTGCATCGGGCCACGATGCGCGTCTCGTGCAAGAACTCCGGCGGTGAGACGAGCGCGCTCCTGACGACCGAGCAGGGCTTCGTCATTCCCTTCTCCCGCGGGCGCTTCAACCCGCCCGATGTCGACGCTCGCTCATTGCCATCGTCGCTGCGCATCGAGGTGCTGCGGGAAGAGGGGAGCCCCGAGGTGTTCCTCGACAACGCCTCCATCATCAAGCCCGTGTCGGGCATCGCGACCGAGCCTCAACTCGGCTCCACCGCGCGCGGGTGTGAGTCGGTGAGCGGTGCGCTCGGGCTCGGCCTGGTTGCGCTGGTTCGGCTGCTACGTCGAAGACAGTGACACCGGCGTCGGGCAGAGGAACACCCGCGCCGTCGCGTGCTGCCGAAAACACTCGTCGCCAGGCTGGTACAGCGGCGAGTCGCTCGGAGGGTCGATGGGTTGGCACGAGCCCACCTTGAGCGTGAGGCCTCGCAGCACCTCGACGGCGTCGGCCGTCTCTCCTTCCAGCCGCACGTCGCCCTCGAGCCCATTGCCGAAGAGCAGCACCAGCAGCTGCAACGATTGTTCGGCGATGAGGTCGAGGTGCTCGGCGCCACGAATGCGAATGGCTGTCTTCAGGGTCGCTCCTCCACTCAGCGTACGATGGTGCAGCTTCGATAACAGGCGGTGAACTCTTCTCCGCAGCGCGGGAAGTCTGGGCGCTCGGTGAGGATGACGTCGTCGGTGAGGCCGCGAGCCAGCAGCGCCATCTCGGCGGACATGACGCGGTTCGGGGTCTGTTCGAGCTGACGTTGGCGGCAGGCGGCGAGCTCGATCGTGCAGGTCGCGGCGCACTGGTCGGCTTGCGCCTGAAACGCTGTCTGGCACCCGGTCATCGTCGACGGTGGCACGAGCCCCAGCAGCCGACCGTCGGTGCGCAGTTCGAGTCGAGCGAGCGCGAGGCATCGCTGTGCAGGCGTGACCCCCATCGTCGCGACCCTGACCCAGAGCGCTGCTGCCACCTTCGGGTCACCGGAGCTGTCTTCGTAGTCGGCGCAGTCGAGCATCTGGTCCGACGTGAGCTGGCTGCGCGGCGGCGGGCAGTAGGCCTGCTCGAGCGCGGCAGACCCGATGATTCGCGGCGCCCCGACGGTGGGCCGCTTGTATGGCGTCACGGCAGCCGCGACCCCGCGCTCGACCTCCGCATCCATCTCGGGTGAGTGAACACACGATGCAACCAGCACGGTGCAGGTGACGAGCTGGAGGCGTCTCTTGGCGAATGCAGAATCGATGCGCGAGAGCATACGCTCCGACGCCGTGCCGGCCATCACC
>JAACJQ010000330.1 GCA_016879935.1 Archangiaceae bacterium
CCCGCGGGCTGGGAGCCCAACCCGAACGACGGCGGCTATGGCGAGGTGCCCGAGAACTTCAGCGTGAAGCTCGTCGGCGTCGTCGATGGGGCCACGGTGACGGTGACGCGTGAGATTCGGCGCGTGACGGTCGAGTACCGGCTCGTGACCTACGAGCCTTGAAACGCAGCAGCTTCCTGGGGGGAACCCGTGAAACGTCTCGTCGTCGCAGCGCTGTGCCTCGCTCCGTTCGCCGCGTCTGCCTTCTGCGGCTTCTACGTCGCAGGTGGTGGTGCCGAGCTGTTCAACAACGCCACGCAGGTGGTGCTGATGCGCGAAGGCACCCGCACGGTGCTGTCGATGCAGAACAACTACCAGGGCCCGCCTGAAGACTTCGCCATGGTGATTCCAGTGCCGGTGGTGCTCAAGAAGGAGCAGGTGAAGACGCTCCCTCGCGAGGTGTTCGCCCGCGTCGACACGCTCTCGGCGCCACGCCTCGTCGAGTACTGGGAGCAGGACCCCTGCTACGTCGAGCCGCCGTACGAAGAAGAAGACCGCATGGTGCAGAAGTCGGGCGGCATGGTGCGTATGCGGGGCGGCGGAGGGCTCGGCGGGCTGGTGAAGGTCGAAGCGCGCTTCGAGGTCGGTGAGTACGAGGTCGTCATTCTCTCGGCGAAAGACGCGCTCGCGCTCGAGCAGTGGCTCAAGCAGAACAAGTACAAGATTCCTGCGGGCGCCGAGCCGCTCTTCCGCCCCTACGTGCAGCAAGGGCTCAAGTTCTTCGTGGCGAAGGTGAACGCGAAGAAGGTGACGTTCGAGAAGGGCATGGCGAAGCTGTCGCCGCTGCGTTTCCACTACGACGCCGAGAAGTTCGAGCTGCCCGTTCGCCTCGGGCTCATCAACGCGAAGGAGAAGCAGGACCTCATCGTGCACGTGCTCGCGCGCAACCAACGCTACGAGCTGGCCAACCTGCCGAACGTGACGATTCCGACGAACATCGACCTCGCGCCGTCGGCGAAGTCGGAGTTTCCCTTCTTCTACGTGTCACTCTTCGACCGCACGCTGGCGAAGAACCCGAAGGCCGTCGTGACCGAGTACGCGTGGCAGGCGACGAGCTGCGACCCGTGCCCGACGTCACCGCTCTCGCAGGAGGACTTCGCCACGCTCGGCGCCGACGTGCTGCCCACGAAGCCGAAGGAGGACGACCAGTGGAACCCGGAGCGCCAGTTCGTGCTCACGCGGCTGCACGCGCGCTACGACAAGACGTCGCTCGGTGAAGACCTGGTGTTCAAGGCTGCGCCCGCCATCGTCGGCGGCCGTGAGTTCCTCACCGACGGCAAAGCGCTCGAGCAGGGCTCGCGCCCCGACAGCATCAACAACTTCCAGGCGCGCTACGCGATTCGCTACCCGTGGAAGGGCAAGGTCGAGTGCAAGAACCCGGTGTACGGCCGCTGGGGTGGCCCGCCTGCAGGTGAGCAGAGCGCGGGGACGAAGTCGGTGCAGGACTCGGCCTTCGTGGCGCGCGACCCGGCGAAGGTCGACGCGCTCGCCGAGAGCCCCATCGCCGAGCTCTCGGTGAAGGGCCTCAAGCCACGGGCCGGAGAGGCGCTCGGTCGCGCCGCCGCCACACCTGCGCCGAAGAAGTGAGGCGCCGTGCCGCCGGGGCACGGGTCAGGTGAGCAACGAGGGCTCGCTCGTCAGGGCACGTGACGAGCGTCGTCCTGCGGCGTAAGCCGCAACCCCCGAGCCCCGCCCATGTCCGATGGATCTGCAGCACCCCAACGCGCAACGCTGACGACCCTGCTGCGTCTGGCGTTCCCCATCGTCTTGTCGCGCGCGTCGCAGACGGTGGTCGGTCTCTCAGACGCCATCATGGTGGCGCACCTCGGCGCGGCCGCCCTCGCCGCCACCTCGACGGGAGCGACGAACGCCTTCTCGCTGCTCATCTTGCCGCTGGGCATCACCTTCATCGTCTCGAGCTTCTCGTCGCAGCTCTTCGGTCGTGGCGACGCCGCGAGCGCCCGCCGCTACGGCTGGTACGGCCTCATCGTCGCGGGCCTCACGCAGTTCGTCTGCTTCGCCTCGATTCCCTTCTTCGGGCCCGTCATCTCGCTGCTGCCGTACGACGCCGACGTGAAGGCGCTGATGGAGACGTACCTCTTCTGGCGCATTCTCTCGGGCGGTGCGGGCATCGGCGTCGAGGCGCTCGCCAACTACTACGGCGGGCTGGGCAGAACGCTGCCGGGCATGGTGACGAACCTGTTCGCGATGGGGGCGAACGTGGTGCTCAACTACCTGCTCATCAACGGCGCCGGCCCGATTCCGATGATGGGCGTGAAGGGCGCGGCGCTGGCGAGCAGCATCTCGACGGGCCTGGCGTTCCTCGGGTTCTTCGTCTTCTTCCTCCGCGAGGGCAGAGGCCTGCCGTTGCCGAAGCTGTCGTTGGAGGAGTTCAAGCGCATGCTGCGGTTCGGCCTGCCGTCGGGCTTCAACTGGCTCTTCGAGTTCCTCGCCTTCGTGTTCTTCGTGAACGTGGTGGTGGCGGGGCTCGGCACTCCGGCGGTCGCGGCGCTCAACAGCGTCATCGCGTTGAACTCGGTCTCGTTCATGCCGTCGTTCGGGCTCGCGAGCGCGGGCGCGGTGCTCGTGGGCCAGGCCATCGGCTCGAACCGAAAAGACGACGTGCCGCACATCGTGAAGCTCACGGCGGGCACGGCCATGGTGTGGATGACGCTGGCCGGCCTCACGTACCTGCTGATTCCGGGCGTGCTGCTGATTCCGTTCGCACGCGGTGAAGACGGCGCGGCGGTGATGGAGTTCGGCGTGCGCATGTTGATGGTGAGCGCGGCGTGGCAGGTGTTCGACGCGACCGCGACGTCACTGGCCGAGAGCCTGCGCGCGGCGGGCGACACGCTCTACCCGCTGGTGGTGCGTCTGCTGATCGCGTGGCTCGTCTTCGTGCCGGGAGCCTGGTTCACCGTGCGTTCGTTCGGCGGCGGTGAGATTGGCGCGATGGTGTGGCTCGTCATCTACATCGGGCTGCTCGCGCTCGTGCTGCTGGTGCGCTTCCGCTCGGGCAAGTGGCGAACGATGGAGCTCATCGAGCCCTGAGCTTCACGACGATGACGGCGTCGGAACCGCGACCAGCTTGACGGCGGGCCGCGGAGCGAGCGCGCGACACCACGCTCACGACGGTGACGGCGACTCCTCGGCTTCGTGCGCGAGCGCGGCGTCGACGGTGACCGTCTTCTCGGGGCTCCAGCCCTGCAACACCAGCTGCAGAATTCCCGGGAAGACGACCAGCATCAGCACGGTGGCTCCGACGATGCCGAAGATGACGGCGGTCGCGAGCGGGCGCTGCACTTCACTGCCTGCGCCAGTCGAGAGCGCCATCGGCGCGAAGCCCAGCGCGGCCACCGTCGCCGTCGTCAACACCGCGCGGAGCGTGTGTGCGGCGCCCTTCACCACGGCCTGCTCGAGCGCGACGCCTTCGACGATCAACCGCCGCACGTCCGTCGCCATCACGATGCCGTTGAGCACCGCGACGCCGGCGAGCGCGATGAAGCCCACGGCCGCTGGCAGGCTGAACGTCATGCCGCGCGCGACGAGGCCCACCACGCCGCCGATGAGCGCGAGCGGCACCAGCGAGAACACCGCCGCCGCGAGTCGCACCGAGCCGAACGTCAGCACCAGCATCGAGAAGATGATGAGCAACGCGAGCGGCACCACGATGGCGAGGCGTTGCTGCGCGCGCTCGAAGTTCTCGAACTGCCCTCCCCACGTGAGCGTGTAGCCACCTGGCAGCGCGAGGTCGCGCTCGGCCGTCGCGCGCGCCTCTTCGACCCACGACACGAGGTCACGCCCGCGCAGGTTCACCTCGACGCGCACCGTGCGGGAGAAGTTCTCACGTCGCACCGTCGCCGGGCCTTCGGTGTCTTCGAGCTTGCCCAGCTCAGACAACGACACGAGCTGACCATCACTCGTCCCCACGAAGAGGTCGCCGTAGCCCTCGGTCGTCGCTTCGGCCGGGGGCGCCGTCAGCCGCAGGTCGAACTTGCGCGGGCCTTCGTAGATGACGCCCACCTTCTCGCCAGCGCGCGCGTCTTCGAGGGTCTCGAACACCGAGGCCAGTTCGACACCGTATCGGGCGAGGCGCTCGCGGTCGGGCGTGAAGGTGAGGTTCGGCATGCCGAGCAGCCGCTCGATGCGCACGTCACCGGTGCCGGGAATGCGCTTCATCAGCTCGCCGAGGTGATTGGAGCGGTCGACCAGCACGTCGAGGTCGGGCCCGAAGATTTGAATCGCCACGTCGGCGCGGCTGCCCGAGATGAGCTCGTTGGTGCGGTCTTCGATGGGCTGGCTCACCGAAACGAAGGTGTTGGGCACCTCGCGCTCCACCGCGTTCTTGAAGGCCTCCGACAGCCCGTCGAGGTCGCTCGCCGTCTTCCAAAGCTCCTTCGGCTTGAGCCGCACGAGCATGTCGGTGTTGTCGTTGCCCACGGGGTCGAAGGCGAGCTCGGCGCGGCCGGTGAAGGCGAGCGTCGTGATGACCTCGGGGAAGCGCTTCATCACCTGCTCCACCTCGAGGTCGAGGCGGCGCGCTTCGGTGAGCGAGATGGAGGGCGCGCGGCGAATCGTCAGCACCACGTCGCCTTCGTCGATGCGCGGCACGAAGTCGGCGCCCTGTCGCGCCATCGCCACCATCGAGGTGAGGAACAGCACCACCATGCCGACGAGCAACGGTACGCGGTAGGCGAGCACCGTCGGCAGCAGCGCCTCGTAGCGACGGCGAAGCGCCTCGAGCCACTTCGGCCCGTGGTCGACGTCGCCCATCAACAGCGAGAGCACGCCGGGGAAGATGACGACCGAATAGAAGAGGGCGCCGAACAGCGCGCACGCCATCACCGTCGCCATGGGGCGAAACATCTTCCCCTCGACGCCCTGCAACGCGAGCAGCGGCAGGTACACGAGCATGATGATGGCGACCGAGAACGCGACCGGTCTGGCCACCGGGCCTGCAGCCGAGGCGAGACCGGCTTTGCGCTCCTCTTCGGTCTTGAGCGCACGGCCGGCGAGCGCCGCCATCACGGCCTCGAGCACGACGATGGGGCCGTCGACCAGGAAGCCGAAGTCGATGGCGCCCAACGACATGAGGTCGCCCGTCACGCCGAACAGATGCATGCCGAACAGCGCCACCGCCATCGACGCGGGAATGCCGAGCACCACGGCCACCGCGCCGCGCAGACTGCCGAGGAACACCGCGAGCACGAGCAGCACCACGAGCGCGCCTTCGAGCAGGTTCTTGAGCACCGTCGACAAGGTGCGCCCCACGAAGTCGGAGCGGTCGTAGATGGCCTCGATTCTCACGCCTGGCGGGAGCGACTGCTGCACCTCGGCCACGCGCTGCTTCACGGCCTTCGTCACCTCGCGCGAGTTCGCGCCCAGCAGCATCATCACGGTGCCGGTGACGACCTCGCCTTCGCCGTCGCGGGTGGTGACGCCGTAGCGCAGCGCGGGCCGCACCTTCACGTCGGCCACGTTCTTCACCAGCACGCGTTGATCTCCACCGCGCACCACCACGTTGCCGATGTCGTCTTCGTTCGAGAGCAGGCCGTTGCCGCGCACCAGGTGCACTTCGCCCGCGCGCTCGATGTAGCCGCCGCCCACCGACGAGGTGGCGCTCCGCAGCGCGTCTCGCAGCTCGGTCAACGTCAACCCATAGGCCTTCAGGCGCGCGACGTCGCCCACGACGTGAAACTGCTTCAGCTCGCCGCCCATCGGGTTCACTTCGATGACGCCGGGCACCGCACGAATGCGGGGAATCACCTCCCAGTCGAGCAGCGTGCGCAGCTGCATCGACGAGTGGTCGCCCGTCTCGCTGCGCACCACGAAGGTGAAGATCTCTCCCAGGCCGGTCGACACGGGCGCCAGCTGCGGCGGCGGTACGAACTCGGGCAGCTCGGCCACGGCTTCACGCAGGCGCTCGCTCACCAGCTGCCGCGCGAACCACACGTCCATTCCTTCTTCGAAGACGACGGTGACCGCCGAGAGGCCCGGGCGCGAGACGCTGCGCAGCTCGACGAGGCGTGGCGTGCCGTTGAGCGCGAGCTCCATCGGCGCCGTCACCATGCGCTCGACCTCGATGGGCGAGAGGCCCGGGGCTTCGGTCATGATGGTGACCTGCACCGTCGAGACGTCGGGCAGCGCGTCGATGGGCAGCGCGCGGGCGGCGAACAGACCCGCAGCGAGGAGCGCGAGCAGCCCGCCAGCGACGGCCGTGCGGTACTGCACCGAGAGACGAACGATGGCCGAGAGCATGGTGGTGGTGACCTTCAGCGAAAGACTTCGGCCTTCAGCGCGAGCACGCCGCTCGAGACGACACGCTCTCCCGCGCGCAGCCCCTTCAGCACCGCGACGCTGTCGGTGTCTTCGGCGCCCACCTCGACGATGCGCGGCTCGACGACGCCTTCTTTCACCAACGCGAACACCGTGGGCTTGCCGTCGATGCGGGTGACGGCGGTGCGGGGCACGACGAGCATCGACTCGCGTGGGCCCGACGCGTGAATGAGGCCCAGCACCGAGAGGCCGGGCCGGAGCAGCTTGTCGCCGTTCTCGACCTCGACCCGCACGTGCGCGCTGCGCGTCTCGGGGTCGATGAGCTCGGCCACGTGGGCGATGCGGCCCGTGAGGTGAACGCCGCGCGCCGATGGCAGCTTCAGCTCGACCTCGTCGCCTTCACGCACCGCCGGCAGGTCGCGCTCGAAGACCGACAGCTCGACCCACACCTTCGAGAGGTCGGCGACGACGAAGAGCGTGTCTGACGGCTCCACCGTCTCGCCGCGCTTCACCTTCGACTCGACGACGCGGCCGGTGAGCGGGCTGCGCAGTCGCAGAATGCCGAGCTCGCCATCGACGGTGCCACCCAGCGCCTCGACGGCCTTCTCGGCGGCGATGCGCTCGGCGGTGAGGGCCTCGGCGTTGGCTTTCGCGAACTGGGCGTCGCGCTCGGCAGAGACCTTCGCGTCGGCGAGGTGGCGCTCGCGCTCTTCGTCGAGCTTCGCCACCTTCTCCCGCGCGCGCGCCTTCATCACCTCGGCCTGCGCCTTGCCCAGCTCGACCGACTCGAGCTCGACCATCGGCTCGCCGGCCTTCACGTCTTCACCTTCGACGCGAGCGAGGCTGCGCACGCGGCCAGAGATTCGGGCGCCGATGGCAGCGACCCGCCGCGCGTCGTACGTCACTTCGCCCGTCACCTGCAGGGTTGGCGTCAGCACCTCTTCGTTCGCCGCGGCGAAGGCCAGCTTCTCGCGGTCGGCGAAGTCCTTTCCGAAACGAATGAACTCACCTTCGAGCGTGGGCGTGCCGCGCGAGACGACGTCGGCCGTGGTGGTGGGCTCGGCGCTCGCGCCCTTGCGGGCCATCACGCTGATGACGATGACGGCGAGCACGCCGGCGCCCACCAGCACGGGCCAGCGCTTCATCTGTGGGGTGACTGGTGTCGGCGGGGGCAGGGCGTCGGTGCTCATGGTGAGAGTCCTCCAGAGGCGCGCTGGAGCTCGACGTAGTCGCTCCACGCGGCCAGCAGGGTTTCGAGGCGTTCGCGGCGCACGCGGTTGAGCTCGCGGGTCGCCGAGGTGAGGCGGAAGATGTCGAAGCGCCCGGCCTTCCACCCCTCTTCGACGAGGTCTTCCGAGCGCTCGGCCGCGGGAATCACCTCGGCGCGCAGCAGCTGCAGCTGGCGTTGGCGCACGGCGTAGCTGCGGCGGCTGGTGGCGACATCGCGGCGAACCCGGCGCAGCTCGGTCTCGAGGCGCTCCCGTTCGGTCTCGAGCTGGGCGCGGGCGATGGCGCGTGGGCCCTGGTTGCGCTGTGCGACGGGCAGCTCGACGCCGAGGCCCGCGTAGCCGAACACCGGTGACGCCGGCGCGGCGTCGAAGCCCAGGTTCCACGACAGCTTTGGCAGCGCCTCTCGCGCGAGCCGCACGTCGGTCATCTCGAGCAGCGACAGCCTCGCCTTGACGATGGCGAGCTCGGGTCGCTTCTCGAGAGCGCGCGCGACGAGCTCGGCTTCGGGGGCGACCTCTCCGGGTTCACCGAGGGTGCCTTCGAGCTCGAGGGGCACGTCGGGGTCGAGGTCGAGCACCGCGCGCAGCTGGGCGTGGGCCTGGTGGCGCAGGCGCTCGGCGTCGTCGAGCTGCAGGCGAACGCTCGCGCGCTCCAGCGCTGCGGCCACCACGTCGGGCTCGCCCACGACGCCATTCTTCTGCCGCTCCCTGGAGGCGGTCTCGACGCGGGTCGCGGTGACGAGCGCTTCTTCGAGCATCGAGACGCGCTCACGCGCTGCCTGCACCTCGACGAAGGCCAGCCACGCGCGCACCTTCGCGAGCGACTGTGTGGTGACGAGCTCGCTGCGGGCCAGCGCGACGCGCCGGTCGACCTCTTCGACGCGCGAGAAGCCGGCGCCGCTCACCTCGAGCGTGCCGTCGACGCCCAGGTTGTAGCCGTTGATGGGCTCCTGCGCGGGGCCAGAGGCGAGGCGCCGGTAGTCGGCGAAGACGCGAGGGTTCGTCGGCAGCGGAACACCCGCCCCGACGCGGCCTGCTTCGGCTTCGTCGAGGGCTCGCAGCGCGAGGCGCACCTCGGGCGCGTTCGTCGCCGCCCGCTCGATGGCCGACGAGAGACTCAAGGGTGACGCGGCCGCCGCGCCTGCCAGCAACACCCAACTCGAGACCACGCCCTTCACCACGCACGCTCCTTTCCTCGGGACCGCGTCAGTAATGACGAGCGCCCGCCAGACAACCCCATCGAACGAGGAGGGGGCTGGATCACTATCGTTTGATATAAAAAGAAAATGTGCGCCTCGATGGCTCCTCGGGCGGGCCGCTGACCTGTGTGGTGCCGCCCCCGCCGCCTCCGCCGCCGCCTCCCGAGACGCGCCCCGACCTCGTCGTCGACATCGGCGCACACGATGGCATCAACGCCCCCGTGCGCATCTGCAACCGCGGCCGAGGCGCGTTCGTTGCGGGCTCGGAGCTGATGCTGAGCGTTCAGGGGAGCAGCCAGCCTACGGCCACGCTCGTCAACGTCGCCACGCTCGTTCCCAGGCTCGAGATCGACGCCTGCACCTCGACCGGCGACGCGTTCGTCGGCATCGTGTCGGGCACCGGGGGCGGTTGGTACACGCCGTCGTCGAGCGCCACCATCTGCGTCGACACCACCAACCGCGTCGACGAGATCGCCAACGAGAACAACTGCACGACCCGTCTTCGCACGTCCTGATCAGCGGCGGTTCAGGCCATGGCCCAGTTGGTGGCAGGCAGGCGCTCACCATGAGAAGGTGAGCGCCTATGGGTTCGAAGATCCTCGGCCAGGGTGACCGCTACAAGGCGAAGCTCGAGAAGACGCTCGCCGACGGCAAGGTGACCAAGCAGGAGGCCACCGCCATTCTGCGCGATGCGAAGGACGGCCAGTTCAGGGAGGTCGAAGCGCACTACCTGTCGGCCTTCGTCGGCCTCGACGCGAAGAAGTTCGACCCCGCCGCGCACGCCAAGCTGCTCGCGTTCGTGAAGAACGAGATGGTGGCCTTCGCCGAGATTGCGGGTGACACCGGCCTCGCCTCACCGCGCAAGCAGCCGAAGCTCACGCCCGACTCCGAGAAGGCGGGCGTGGTGCGGTGGGAGACGAAGCAGGGCGAGGTGACCGTCGACGGCTTCGGCATGGACGACGCGCTGCAGGGGCAGGTGGGCGACTGCTACTTCATCTCGGCGCTGGCCTCGGTCGCGAAGACGAAGCCCGAGCTGCTCGCGAAGGCCATCACCACCAACCGCGACGGCACGTACACGGTCACCTTCTACGAGCGCAAAGCCAACGCCGCGAAGCCGACGCCGGTGAAGGTGACCATCGACGGCACGTTCGCCGCACGCTCGGGCCAGCTCGAGTACGCCGCGGCGCGCTCGACGAAAGAGCTGTGGCCGCTCATCTTCGAGAAGGCCTACGCCTCGTGGAAGGGTGGGTTCGACGCCATCGAGGGCGGCATGTCGGCCACGGCGCTCGAGGCGCTCACGGGAGCGAAGCCCGACTTCTTCCCCGTCGACGACGCGTTCGGTGGCGCCGACATCTTCAAGAAGCTCAAGGCGGTCTGTGCGTCGGGTGCGGCCGTCGTCGCGCTCAGCAAGCCGTGGGACCCGAGCGAGCAGGGCATCGTCGCCGACCACGCGTACACGCTGCTCGGCGTCGAAGAGAAGGGCGGCAAGCAGTTCGTGACGCTGCGCAACCCGTGGGGCCAGCGAGAGCCCGGCCGTGATGGGCGTGACGACGGCATCTTCACCATGCCGCTCGAGCAGTTCCTCACCTCGTTCGCGACGGTCGAGTTCGCGAAGCTCTGAAGGCTCACGCCAACCGGGCGAGCAGCAGCGGCACGTCGGTTCGGTCCATGAAGTGCCGGTAGAAGTGCCCGCCGTACCCGAAGGGGTAGTCGACGAGGTCCTGCGCGGTCGGCACGGTGAAGGTCACGCTGCGGCCGTCGAGCTCGAGCGTGTCGCCCGCCTTCACCACGTGGCCGTCACGCACGCGCTCGAGCAGTTCGGTCACGGCCTGTTTCATCACGTCGAAGTCGACGTCGCGGCTGTGGAACATGAGCTCGGGGTGGCCGAACCGGTAGAAGAAGCCGACGGTGAAGCTGAGGTCGAGCCGCTCGTCCTCCGACGGAATGAAGCTGAAGACCCACTCCTCTTCGAGCACCTGAAGAGCGACGTCGAGGTGGGGCAGGCCCATCTCCTGGAAGAAGTTGAGCCGGGCGTTGAGGTTCTGGTCGCGGTCGCCTTCGAGCAGCGTCTTCGCCTGCGCACGAACCTCGGCGCTCACCTGCAGGTCGTAGAAGGGGGCTCCGGCCTTCTCGTCGGCGGCGGCACCGTCGAGGTCACCCAGCGCCTTCTTCACCGCGGCGCGGCCCAACCACGCGAGGCGATTCTCGGGCTCGAGCTCGAGGTGCCGTTCGGCGTCTTTCAACGCGAGCTCGAGCTGGCCGAGGTGGAAGTGGCAGCGGCTTCGGCGCTGGAAGCCGAGGGCGAGGTCGGGCACGCGTGCAAGCAGCTCGTTCCACGTCTCGAGGGCGCGGGGAAATTCGCGTCGAGACTGCAGCTGGTCGGCCACCTTCTCGAGCAACAGCTCGTACAGTGAGCGCTGGTCATCGAACGCCAGGGCGGTGTGCTTCAGTGCCGCGACGTCTTCGATGACCTGGTCCCACTCCTGGTCGGCGAGCGTGCGCAGCAGGGCCCGTTGCAGCCGGGCGTCGACGTTGCCGAGCGCGACTGCTTCGCCCAGCACGCCGATGCCCGTGTCGAGGTCGCCTTCGAGGGCTTCGCGCATGCCACGGCCCAACACGACGAGGTCCTTCGCGGCAGGCGTCTGGGCGTGACGCTCGATGAAGGCGCCGACCTGCTCCCACTGGTGGTCTTGAATGAAGGGAACGAGCTCGTTGCGAAGGTCGGTCGTCATGCCGCGAGGACGAGCCCAGCCGCGGCGATTTTGCGTGGCTTCAGCACGGCCGACTGACGGTGTGCCAGTGATGCCTCGACTCCCCGCGGGCAGCGGCCTCGGCCCGTCAGTCGAGACGACCGTCGGGCCAGCAAGCGCCGCAAACGAGACGCCGGTCTCCGTGACGGCCTCGACGAGGCGTGTTCGTGCTTCAGCTGCTGCGCTTCTGTTGCGTGAGTGACGCCACCACGCGCGCGATGCCGTTCGACACCGCTTCCCAGGTGGTGAACTTTCGCAGGTAGGGCAGGTGCACTTCGCTGGGGCCGGGCGGTGCCACGACGTGCAGGGGCCGCAGCGAGTGGCCGCCGGTGCGCTCGCGCTCGAGGCCCAGGTGCGTGACGTAGGCCTGCGGGTCTTTCGCGACGAAGCCGATGAGCGCGAACAACACCGCGTTCAATCGGTCGGGCGTGCCGCCCAGCTTCGGCGTGTCGAGGAGCGTCTCGATCCACGGGGTGAGCAGCGCCTCGCGCTCGGGGTCTCGTGCCAGTGCGGCCCACACCGACACGTAGCCCATCGTCACCTGGGAGCGCGCCTGCTCGACGTGTTCGGCCCACAACCGGCTGCGCATCTCGGCGTGCTCGTCGGCGTCACCCGCGAACGGAGCGCCCTGCGCGACCCACAGCTCGTGGGTCTGCTCGAAGCTCCACTGCGGCGTTCGCGCGGCCAGCAACACGTGCGTGAAGTGCTTCGCCACGGCCTCGAGCTCTTCGGGGCTGCCCCACATGCGGAGCGCCTTACGCACCTGCTCGAGCCTCGCGAACACGTCGCGCTCGAGGCGCTGCACAGCGTCGGTCGACGCCGGCCCGCTCACCGAGAGCACCCCGGGCGCGTCGATGGCGGCGCCGTCTGCGAGCCCGCGGAACAGCTCGACCAGCCCAAGCGAACACGTCTTCGTCACCATCGCCGTCACCGTGTCGACGACGAGGCACGCGCGGCCGTCGTCGCGCACGATGGAGGGGTTCACGCTGTCGTCCTCCGACACGCTCTTCCACCTCCACTGGCCGGCGCGCACGAGCTGCTGCCCGAAGGCGAAGGCGAGCGAGGCGACGTGGCGGCCCTGCGCCGAGGCGTCACCATTCTGCTTGAGGAAGAGGAGCACCCGCTCGAGCGCGCGCACCACGTCGAGCGGCTCACTGGGCACGGGGCCGGTGAGCCACTGTGAGAGCGCGCGGTCGACGGCCTGGTTCAGCTCGGTCAGGTGTTTGTCGCTGAGCGGCGAGACACGCACGAGCCACACCTTACCCAAGTCGTGCCGCCGCCCATCGAGAACCTCGAACGCGAAGCTTCGGTTTCTTCGATGTGGCACCTCGCCCGTGGTGTTGAGGGCGTGTCGAGGCCGGGCGAGGAGTGCCGGAACTGGCGAGCGGCGAGGGCTACCGTCGTGCGCGGGGCCCAACCTGAATCAGCCGCTCACCTTCTTTCGCGAAGCCTTCGAGGCCGCGCCCGTCGGCATGCTCGTCGTCGACGCCTCGGGGCACATCGTCGACGTGAACCGCCAGCTCGAGCGCCTGTTTGGCTACGCGCGCGAGGCGTTGGTGGGCCAGCCCATCGAGCTGCTCGTCGACGGGCTTCCCGACGTTCACCGCCAGCGGCGGGAGCAATACCAGGCCGCTCCCCAGACGCGGCCCATGGGCGCAGGGCGCGACCTCTTCGGGCGGCACCATGACGGGCACCGGGTGCCGGTCGAGATTGGCCTGACGCCGTTGCGTGTGCGCGCCGAGGCCTTCGTCGTCGCCTCCATCGTCGACCTCTCCGAGCGCAAACGGGCCGACGAGCAGTTCAGGCTGGCGATGGAGGCGGCGCCCAACGGCATGATGCTGGTCGACGCCAGTGGCCGCATCGTGCGGGTGAACGCGCAGATCGAGGCGCTCTTCAAGGAGTCGCGCGCCGAGCTCGTGGGCCGGCAGCTCGACGAGCTCATTCCCGCGCGGTTTCGTGCAGGGCACGCCTCGAAGCGGCAGGCATACTTCACGGCGCCGTCGGCGCGGCCCATGGGCGCGGGTCGCGAGCTCTTCGCCCTTCGGCGTGACGGCAGCGAGGTGCCGGTCGAGATCGGCCTCTCTCCGATTCAGACGGCCGACGGTGAGCTGGTGCTCGCCTCCATCGTCGACATCACCGAGCGCCGCCTCGCGCGTGAGGCGCTGCAGGCCTCGCTCGCCGAGAAGGACGTGCTGCTGCGCGAGCTGCACCACCGGGCGAAGAACAACCTGCAGCTCATCGCCAGTCTGCTCGACCTCTCGAGCGGCCAGCCCTCGGCCGACGCGCTCACCCAGTGCCAGTCACGCGTGCAGGCCATCTCGCTCGTGCACGAGCGGCTGTACCAGTCGGGCACCTTCACCCGCATCGACATGAAGGAGTACGTCGAGGCCATCGCGCCGCAGCTCGCGCAGGCCTGGGGTGGCGCCCAGCCCGTGACGTTGAAGCTCGAGACCGAGCAGGTGTACCTGGGCCTCGACGCCGCGATTCCGTGTGGGCTCGTGCTCAACGAGCTGGTGACGAACGCGTTCAAGCACGCCTTTCCCAACGGTCGCGCCGGCACCATCACCGTTCGGGTTCTCGCCGAAGGCACCCGCGTCACCGTCGCGGTGCTCGACGACGGGGTGGGCTTCGACGCGACGGCGAAACGGCCGGGCCACATCGGCCTCGAGTTGATGAACGCGCTCACCCGGCAACTGCGCGGCACGCTCCGCTTCGTCTCTGGCGGGGGCTCCGCCATCACCCTCACGTTCGATCGGAGCACCTGATGCAACTGCTCGCCGACCTTCCCCCGCCGACCCGCAAGCTCGTCATCGTCGAAGACGAGGCGATTCTCGCGCTCGACCTCGAGCGGTTTCTGCGCAGCGCCGGCTACGACGTGCGTGGCGTGGCGGCAGACGCCGAGAGTGCGGTCAGCCTCGTCGAGCACGAGAAGCCCGACCTCGTGCTGATGGACATTCACCTGCAGGGCCCGCAGGACGGCGTGGCGACGGCGCTCGAGCTCAGGCAGCGCTTCGGCGTGCCGGTCGTCTACCTCACGGCTCACGGCGACCCGCGCACCATCGACCGCGCGCGGAGCACCGAGCCGATGGGGTACCTGCTCAAGCCCTTCAAGAAGCCCGACCTCGAGAACGTGGTGAACATCGCGCTGGCGCGACGGCACCTCGAGCAGACGCTGCGGCGGCGCGAGGCGATGCTGCAGGCGACGCTGTCGTCGGTGGGCGACGGCATTCTCACGGCCGACGCGGGCCAGGCGGTGACGTGGCTCAACCCCGCCGCTGCGCAGTTGCTGGGGAGCGACGCCCAGGCGCTGCTCCACCGAAAGCTGGGTGACGTGCTCGAGGTGAACGAGGGCGCAGCGGCCATCGAGGACGCCATCGACCAGGCGATGCACAACGGCACCGTGCCCTTCACCGCAGCGCTGAGCCTGGCGAAGGGAACCCGCTCGGTCGTCGGCTCGGCCGCGGGGCTGACCGACGGGCACGACGCGTTTGGGGTGGTGGTGACGCTGCGCGACCTCACCGAGCTGCTCGAGGCTCGCCGCCGCCTCGAGTTCTCGGAGCGCCTCGCGGCCATCGGCACGTTGGCGGCCTCCGTCGCGCACGAGGTGAACAACCCGCTGCTGGTGAACCTGGCGAACCTGCACCTCGCCCTCGTCGACCTGCCGCCAGGCGCCTCGGAGCTGAAAGAGCTGCTCCAGGAGGCGCACGCCGCGGGCAACCGCATCGCCACCATCGTGCGCGAGCTGAAGTCGTTCGCCGCCCCCAACCGGGAGCGCTCGGCGCCGGTCGACGTTCGCTCCTGCATCATGGCGGCGCTGCGCTTCACGCGCGGCCAGTGGCGCGACCGACTGTCGGTGGTGCTGCAGTTGGAAGACGTCGGCGCCGTGCAGCTCGCTCCGGTGCGCTTCGAGCAGGTGCTGGTGAACCTCATCATCAACGCCGTGCAGGCGACCCGGGGTCTGCCGTCGCCGGTGTTGACGCTGCGCACGTTCACCTCACCCCGCGGCGAGGTCGTCGTGACGGTGGAGGACTCGGGGCCGGGGGTGCCGCCCGAGTTCCGCACCCGCATCTTCGATGCCTTCTTCACCACCAAGCCGGCTGGAGTCGGCACGGGCCTCGGGCTGGCCGTCTCGAGCCGAATCATCGAGGAGGCGGGTGGGCACCTCGAGCTGGCCGAGGGGTCTGGCGCGAAGTTCGTCATCACCCTGCCGTGTGCGCCCGTGCCGGCGACGATGCGCGATCGACCCATCGCCTGGGTGGGCGAAGGCGCTCCCGACTGGCCAGGGCTCCACACGTTCACCGGCACCGAACCGAAGCTCGTCGACCAGTTGACGGCGCTCGAGCCTGGCGTGGTGGTGCTGGCCGCAGGCCGGGGGCAAGCCATCGGCTACTTCGACGCGGCGTGCGTGCTGCTGTCGGAGGTGGCCGAGCCCGGCGTGGTGTGCCTCAAGGCGCCTCCGTCGTACGCGGCGGTGCGTGCGCTGGCCGCCGAGGCCGCGGTCTGATCAGGGCTTCATGAGCACCGCAGCGCCCTCGCCGCCGAGCCACGTGCGCCCCAGCGAGTCGATGGAGACGGTCCACAGGTTCACGTTGCTGCCGATGGAGCGAATCGCGAACCGCATTCCAGTCCACTCGCCGACGCGGCCGTTGCGGCCGACGATGACGACTTTGCTGCCCTGCACCGCGAGGTCGACGAGGTCGAACGTCGCGTCGAGCTCGAGTGGCGCGCTCCACGCCGTGCCGTCGTGGTGGAGCACCTCGCCCGAGGTCGTCACGCCGTAGAGGTCGTTCACGTCACCGCGCACGAAGCTGAAGCCGCCGAAGGCTCCACCGTCGGTCGCGACCGCGCGCTCCGTGAAGGTGGTGCCATCGGTCACCCAGACCGCATTGCCGGTCGCGCGCGTGTACCCGGTGACGACCGCCCCGCTCGAGAGCGGCGAGACGTCTTGCACCTGCAGCCCGAGCGGCAATGTCACCTGTCGCCAGCCCGCCGAGGTCCTCCGCCAGAGGGCCGACCAGTCCCACGCCCAGACGTCACCGCCCGACGACACCGCGACCTCTCGCACGCGCCCCGGCCCGTTCGGCTCTCGAGCCCACGCCACGCCATCGAAGTGCCACACCTGATTGGAGTCGGTGGCGAAGAGGTCGTTGCCGTCGAGCCCAACCACCTTGCCGAGCCAGAGGGTCGACGGCGCGGTGGCGAGAAACGGCCCGCCTTGTCGCGAGCGCCGCCCACCCGAGAGCCACACGTCCTGGTTCGCGAAGGCCAGCACGCTGCGCGCGGTGTCGCCGTGGTCTCGGCTCTCGGCGACGAACGTGCCGTTGCTGATGCGGCCGAGGCGGTCTCCGACCACGAACGCATCACGCGCGCCGAGCCCGACGCCCGAGAAGGCGGCCGTCGGAGCGTTCGTCACGCTGCGGTACGTCGTGCCGTCGAACTGCAGCACGCTGTCGGAGAAGCCACGGCCCACCACGAGCACGTCGGTCGGCGAACGCGCGGCGAGGTCGAAGAACTCGGTCGCCCGTTGCGTGAACGCGAGCGGCGACCGCGCAGGGAACAGCTGCGCGACATAGCCGTAGTCGGGGCCGTGACCGTTCAGCTTGCCCGCCGCGTACACGGTGCCGCCGGCGGTGATGGCGCGGTTGAGGCCCACCATGGTGAGCGACTGCTCCTTCGTCCACGTGGTGCCGTCGAACGCGTAGACGACGGCGGGGCGGTCGACGTTGGGAATGGTCTCCTGGCCGACGGCGCGCAGGTTCGTCTCGCTCGTGCCGGTGATGCCGGTGAAGGTGGTGCGCGGCGGCGCGAAGACGGTGGTGAGCGTGCCGTTCTCGAAGCGGTGAATGCCGTCGGTGCCGGCGATGAACACGACGCCGCGCGAGGGTGCGTACGCTGCGCTCCAGGTGGCAGACGAGGTGTTGCCCAACACGTACGTCCACGAGCGGCCGTCGAAGTGGAAGAGAGTGGCGCTGCCCCCGACGAGCCACACGTCGTCGGGAGCGAAGGCCGCGAACGAGGTGAACGTCTCGCTCGTCGGCATGCGGTGCGGGAGCCAGCCGCCGTCGGTGCGCTCGAGCAGCGTGCCGCCGGCTCCAGCGGCCCAGGCGTGGCAGCCATCGACGACCACGTCGGTGAGCTGCATCGCGAAGGGGAACGGGTTCACCCAGCAGTAGCCGTCGGAGCAGACGGGCTGCTGCGTGATGGGCTCGCAGGGGCTCGTGTCGATGGGCCCCGCGTCGATGATGGTCGACCCAGCGTCGAACGGAGCGCCTGCGTCGAGCACCAGGCCCGCATCGTCTGGGCCCGCGTCGAGGCTCGCGTCCATCGCCGCTGCGCCCCCGCCGATGGGTTCGGGTGACCCAGGTTCGGGCGAGGGCAGATGCGCCGGACAGGCAGACATGGCGAGCGCGGAGACGAGCAGCACACGAACGTTCATGTGCGCGGGTATGCCGCCCACGGAAAAGAGGACACGGCTTCATCGGGAGGCCACCGGCAACGGCAGCATGAAGCGGGAACGTCGGCGCCAGGTTCAGCGCTATCGAACGACGGCGCTCGAGCCCGTGGGTGGAGCCGTCGTCTCCTTCTTCAGCCCCAGACACGTCGAGAGGAACTGCTCGGTGCGCGCGGCGAAGTCGATGCGGTTCTCTGGCCGCGCCAGGCCGTGCCCTTCGTCGGCGTAGACGACGTACGTGACGGTGCGGTTGGCGCCGCGCATCGCGCTGACGATCTGCTCCGACTCCGACGGCTTCACGCGCGGGTCGTTCTGGCCCTGCCCGATGAGGAGCGGCGCGGTGATGCGGTCGGCGATGAACGAGGGTGACGCGGCCGTGAGCAGCTCCTTGTCCTTCGGGTCGCTCGGGTTGCCCACGCGGCGAAAGAACGTCGCCTCGGCCGACTTCCACCACGGCGGAATCGCGGCCAGCAACGTGAAGAGGTTCGCCGGCCCGACGAGGTCGACACCGCAGCGAAACTGCTCGGGCGTCTTCGCGAGCCCCATCAACGTCGCGTACCCGCCGTAGCTCTGACCCATGATGGCCACCCGCGACGAATCAGCGACGCCTTCTTTCACCGCCCACGCCACCGCGTCGCTCAGGTCGTCTTGCATCGCGAGGCCCCACTGCCGGTTGCTCGCGTTGACGAAGCGTTTTCCGTAGCCGGTCGAGCCCCGGTAGTTCACCTGCAAGACGGCGGCGCCGCGATTGGCGAGCAGCTGCGCCTGCGGGTGAAAGCCGAAGCGGTCTCTCCACCACGGGCCGCCGTGAACGAGCAGCACGAGCGGCAGCTTCGTCGCGGGTACGCCGTTGGGCAGCGTGAGGAAGGCCTGCAGCGAGAGCCCATCGCGTGTGGGAATCGTCACCGGCGTCATCGAGGCGAGCGTCGCGGGGTCGAGCTTTGGAAACGCGGCACCGAGCGGGGTGGCCTGCTTCGCCTTGCGGTCCCACAGGGCGTAGACGGGCGGCCGCGTGTCGCTCGAGAACGAGACGACCCACTTGAGGTCGGTGCGGTCGGTGCTGACGAGGTCGACTTCTCCGGGAGCGACCGCTTTCAGTTGATCGAGCTCGACACCGAAGGCCCAGTCGAGCGCCGTCCACTCGCGGCGGCCGTTCACCTCGAAGCCGATGGCGCGCAGCTGCGAGCTCGCGCGGTTCCACACCACGTCGGTGACGTCGCTCTTCGCGTTCGTCGTCAGCAACCGCTCGGTGCCCGACTTGAGCGACTTCTCGATGACGCGGTCGGTGTCGCTCGAGATGGTCGACGCGAGCAGCAGGCTCTTGCCGTCGAGCGTGAAGCCGAACGGCCGCACGTTCTCTTCGAGGCTCGCGGTGATGAGCGCACGCCACGGCGTCTTGAGCGTGTCGCGCACGCGCAGCTCGGAGCCGCCGTTCGCCAGCGACGCCTTCGCCGCGCGCACCTTGAAGTCGGCGTCGACGAACCACTGCGAGACGTCGCCCGGGTTGACCGCGTCGGTGGCCAGCTCGCCCGTTCTCCAGTTGAGGCGCAGCACGTCGAAGAAGCGCGCGTCGCGGCGGTTCGAGGTGACGAGCACGTGGTCGGGCGCCTTCACGTTCGTCTCGAGCACTTCGTTGCGCGACTTCGGCCAGGGCGTGAGGTCGCGCTGCGCCTTCGTCACCGCGTCGACGACGTAGACGTGGAAGCGCTCGTCGCCATCGGCGTCTTGCGGGAAGAGCAGGGCGCTCGAGTCCTCCGTCCACCGGAAGGAGCGCAGGCCGCGCGTGGGCTCAGCCTTGAGCATCGCGTCGTCAGCCAGCCCGAGCGTGCGCACCCAGAGCTGCACCACGTTCTTCTCGTCGGGCTTCAGGTACGCGAGCCGCGAGCCGTCGGGAGACAGCTGTGGCGAGGCGAACTCGGCGTTCCCCAGCAAGAGCGCGCGAGGGAGCAACGGCGTGCCGGCGTCGGGGGCAGCGAGCAGCAACGTGAGCAGGAGCGAGGTCATCGAGAACGCCGACTCTACGCGTTCGGCCGCCCGCCTCTGGGCTTAAGCTGACGTCATGGCGGTGCTCCTGGCTCTCATCGTCGCGTCGGCTCCCGAGCGGTTGCTCGACTCGAACGTGGCTGCAGGCGTTGGCGTGTTGGGCTCGAGCTACACGGTCACGGGCTCGCGGCTGGGTGAAGGGCTGCTGGTGCCGACCATCTCGGCGCGTGGCGTCTTCGCGGGCTTCGTCGTCGAAGGCGGCGCGATGGTCTCGGCTCCGCTCGCGCGCGGCGGCTCGCTCTTCACGCTCACCGGAGCGGCGCGGGTCGGCTGGTCGGGACAGCGCTGGTCGGTCGTCGCGGGCGTCGTCGCGCAGTTCGCTCCAGAAGCACAGCCAGCGTTGCAGGTGTTGCCGTCGCTACGCGGCCAGGTCTCGTTCGGCACCGCAGGGCTTTCGCTCGGCGTGTTCGACCACCTCGGCCTCGTGCCTGCACATCTCTCGGTCGACGTCGGCCCGTTCGAGAACGGCCGCTTCTCGCTCGGCTGGGTCGCGCCCATCGGGCTCATCGGCTCGGCCGACCTCTCGCTCGGCAGCGGCTTCGGGCTGCGCTTCACCGGGTTCGCGTACAGGCTGAACAATGTCGAGTCGGCGATGCTGCTCGTCAGCGGCACGTTCGGAGGTGCGCGATGAAACGCCTCCTGCTCGTGCTGCTCTGCACGGCGTGTCAGCCACGCGCGGGCCTCGATGACGTGAGCGGCGACGTCGGCGCGCTCGGCAAAGGCCTGCCGCGTGGGTTCCTCTGGGGCACCGCGACGGCGGCGCATCAAATCGAAGGCGGGCTCGACAACAGCTGGACCGACTTCGAAGCGGGCGCGTTCCCCGATGGGCGGCCGCACATCAAGAATCAAGACCGCTCCACCATCGCGACCGACAGCTGGAACCGCTTCGACGAAGACCTCGCGGCGATGAAGGCGCTCGGCTCGACCACCTATCGCTTCAGCATCGAGTGGAGCCGCCTCGAGCCCCGCAAAGGCGAGTGGAACGACGCGGCCATGCAGCGTTACCGCGAGTGGTGCCTCGAGCTCCGCGCGGCCGGCATCGAGCCCATGGTGACGCTGCATCACTTCACGCTGCCGAAGTGGGTCGTCGAGGCGGGCGGCTTCGAGAACGAAGCGAGCAAGGCCGACCTCGAGCGCTTCACGCGTCGCGTCGCCGGGAACCTCAAAGACCAGGTCGACTGGTGGGTCACGCTGAACGAGCCGAACGTCTACGCGGTGCAGGGGTACCTCGCGGGCATCTTCCCGCCGGGGAAGAAGGACGACACCGTCACGCAGACGAAGGTCATCGCCAACATGCTCAAGGCGCACGCGCGCATGGCGGTGGCGCTCCGCGAGGTCGACGACGTCGACGCCGACGGAGACGGGTTCGCCACCCGCCTCTCGGTCGCGCACCACGTTCGGTACTTTCAGCCCGCCACCGCGAGCCCGCTCGACACCGCCATCGCCGGCCTCACCGACGACTACTCGAACGAGTCGATTCCGCGCGCGCTGAAGACCGGCCGAATTCTGCTCTCGGTGCCGGGCGCCATCACCATCGACGAGACCGTTCCCGACCTCGCCGGCAGCATCGATGTGCTGGGCCTCAACTACTACACGCGCGACATGGTGCGGGCCGACCTCGGCTCGGCGTCGCTGTCTCAGCTGACGTATCGAAAGGGCCGCGCCGTCTCGGACCTCGGGTGGGACCTGTACCCCGATGGCCTGTACAGCTTCCTCACGCGCTTCTCTGCGTACGGCTGGCCCATCGTCATCACCGAGAACGGGCTCGCCGACCGCTCCGGAAAGCTGCGCACTCCGTTTCTCATTCAGCACCTCACGGCCATCGAGCGCGCGATTCGCGACGGCGCCGACGTGCGGGGGTACGCGCACTGGAGCCTGATGGACAACTTCGAGTGGGCCGAGGGCTACGACGCGCAGTTCGGGCTCTTCACCATCGAGAAGACGACGCTGCGTCGGGTGCCCACCGAGTCGGTCCAACCGTTCCGCGCCATCGGCGCCAACATTCCGAGGTGAACCATGTCGAAGCTGCTCCTCGTGGTGACGTTGTGTCTGGGGGCCGCCGCGTTCGCGTGCAAGTGCCCGACCGACTCCACCTTCCTCGACAACGCGATGGGCGGCTCGGTCGTGGTGGTGAACGTCGTCGAGGTCGGTGAGCAGTCGATGAAGGTGACCGTCGAGAGGCAGCTCGCGGGCCCGAAGCTGAGCGGGGCGGTGGTGGTCGAAGGTGGCGACGGCGGTAACTGCAACGCCTCGCTGCGTACCTTCACGAAGGGTCAACGCCTCGTGCTCATCCTCTCGGGGCCGAAGCACGACCTCAACGGGTGCGGCGCGCACTCCCTCACGCTCGAGAAAGACGTCGCGAAGGGCGTCGTCGCCGAAGGGGTGAAGTCGATGCCCCTCTCACAGCTCGAGGCGCGCGTCGCCGAGGCGCAGAAGAAGTACGAGCAGTTCATCAAGGGCGGTGGCTGAACGAATGCGCTACGAGCCACGTTCATGAACGCGTCCTGCGCCCTCCACCCCGACACGGCGGCCACTGGCACCTGCTCCCGCTGTGGCAACTTCGTCTGCGGCCGCTGCGAGCTCGACGACGCGAAGCAGTGCCCATCGTGCGTGAAGCTCGTCGGCGCCTCGACGCGCGTGGTGCTGCCCTGGGAGCGCCGCGCCGAGCTGGGCCTCGTCAGCGCCTTCTTCGCGCAGGCGAAGCTCGCGGTGTTCAAGCCCGGTGAGTACGTCGCCGCCATCACGCCCGAGGGCTCGTGGCGTGACGCGTTCTTCTTCGGCTGGCTCGTGTCGGGCTTCGTCGCCGTCGTGTCGATTCCGTACAACGCGTTCAACTTCTGGTCGCAGGGCGCGCAGATGAAGCAGTCGCTCGCGCCGCTGGGGAACGGCGAGACGATTCGCTCCATCGTCAATCTGTACGAGTGGCTCGGCGCGAACCCGCTGCTCGCCGCGGCCGCCATGAGCCTCTACACCGTGGCCATCTACCCACCGATGTTCTTCCTGAACTCGGGCACGCAGCAGCTGGGCCTCGCGCTGGCGGGAGCGACCGACCGAAAACCCATCACCGCGACGATGCGGGCCAGCGCGTACGGCCACGCGGTCAACGTGCTGCTCGCGATTCCCGTCATCGGTGGCCTTGCAGGCATCTATTCGCTGGTGCTGCAGGTCTGGGCGCTGCGCACCGTGCACAACACCACGACGATGAAGGCGGTGGTCGCCTCGCTCTGGTTCAGCATCGTGCTCGGGTGTTGCGGTGGCGTCGCAGCGGTTGGCTTTGCGGCGAAGTTGCTCTCGAAGAGCTGATGGTTCAGCGCTGCTCGACGAGCACGCGGTTCCGGTAGACGCCTTGCGCGTGCACGACGGTGTCGAAGCCTTCTCCGATGCCAGTCGCCGCGAGTGAGGTGATGACGACGACGCGCGACTCGTCGTTCGCCGGTCTGCCGAACTGCACCACGTTCACCGGCACGCCTTCTCCGGCTGCGGGAGAGAGCGTCACGTCGGCTTGTGACGAGAAATCGAGCCACGTCACCGTGCACTGCACGGCGTCTCCATCGAGCAGCGTCATCGTCAACGGCGCGCCTCGCGGGAGCGGCCCTCGCGCCAACTCGTGAAACGGGCCCTTCTCGGCGCTCGTCGCCTTCCACACGACGAAGTCGCCTGAAGGCGTCAGCGCGCCGAACTGTGCAGGCCTGCCCTTCGGGTAGTCGAACGCGAGCGCGGGAAACGTCGTCGCGCCCGTCACGCCGAACCGCACGAAGGGACTCGACAGCCCCGTCACGGTGAAATCGGTGAAGCGGTTCAGGTGGCTGGCGGTGGGCTTCGGCACGAGCGTCGCGGCGTCGAGGAGGAGCGCTCCCGCGTCGGTCGTCTCGAGTGACAGCGCGGCGCGACGCTGCGGGTCCTGCAGGCGTGGGCGCTCGATGGCGCGCTCGACGGTGGGCGTGCGCTCCATGGGCCAGAAGCCGTCGTCGGAGGCGTCTTGAAACGTCAGCAGCGGTGACAGCTCGAGGTGCCCGTGGCCGCACGCCGTCGAGAGCCGTTCGGAGTCGTTGGCCACGGGTGGGAGCGCCGTGAGCGCGGGAGTCGTGCTCGGAGCCGCCGGCACCCGCGCGCGAATCTGCACGATGCCGAGGGGCGCGAAGACGAGGCTCGCCGCCACCAGCACGAAGCGTCGGTCGCGGGGCAGCGCGCGGTACGAACGAAACGTCGTCACCAGCCACAACACGCCCACAGCGAACGGCACGCCGAAGAACGCTCCGTCGGTGCGAGAGAACGACAGCCGGCCCGCGAGCGCGCCCGCCATGATCATCACGCCCGGTGCCTGCGCGACGAAGAAGGTGAGGGCAGGGCGGGCGCGAACCGCTCCCACCGTCGCGACGACGACGAAGAGCCACACGAACGCCACCGTGCCCGTCGTCGCCCAGAAGAGGGGATGTTCGAGCGGAAACACCGAGGGCCGGCGCCAGAGCGTCAGCTGCGCTCCGACGGCACAGAGCGTCAGCGAGGTCACCGACATCCACGAGGCGAAGCGCACGGCCGGGCACTCTGTCAGCGCGCGGTGGGTCGCGTCTCGCTCACGACGACGTCCCACGCTCGAACGTCTTCGCGCCCGCGTTCGCCGGCTTTCACGCGCCCGAACATCTTGCGCTGTACGCTCATCAGAAATGCCGCCGTGTGCGCGTCGGCCGATTCACGCTGCAGCACCACGCCACGACGACGCTGCGCAGGCCCGAGCGTCTGCTCCACCGCGTCGAGCAGCCGTCGATTGAACGTGTTCACCACCAAGACGACGTCGGGCCCGAACCGGCCTTCGTCTCGGAGCGCCGCGAGCCGCTCGCAGTCACGCCGCAACGCCTGGCCGAACGCGTCGACGTCGGCGTGCCAGACGTGCGTGTCGACGTGCAGGTCGAACGTGGTGCCGTCGCGCGAGGCGAGCTCGACTCCGACGGGCTTCAGCAGCCGAGAGAGCCACGGCCGCGATGTCGGCACGATGATGAGCGCCTTCAGCCCGAGGCGCCGGGAGAAGTGACGTGCCAGATGTGGCCAGAGGCCGAGGCCGAGCAGGTACGCCGAGAACGCCATGGGCAGCGCCAACACCCACGGCCACAGAATTCCCGCGCCCAACACGAGACCCGCGAGCATCACCGTCGAGACGAGGTGACGACGCGCCCAACCCTCGAGCGCCATCGCGTGCAGGTTGCTGAAGAGCCGCGGAACGGGTCGCGCACCCGTGGAGAACCACTGCTCCATGCTCAGCTGCAGCCGCCGAGTCGTCCGGCGTTCTCGGCGTCGCGCCACGACAACTTGTCGATGACGGGCACACACGGCCACGCCAGCGTCGGGAGCAGCACCACTGCGAGGAAGAGGCGCATCTCTGGCCACGATGCACCACCTCTCGCAGGTGTGCACGCGGTGGGGCGATGCCTGCGCCTGGGTCGCGGCCGTCTCCGTGGCTTTGCCGTTCGCGTCGCCCGCGTTCCTGTGGCTGCGAGCGTTTCCTGCTGGGCTCGGCCTGTGCACCGCCGAGCCGCATGGCTGTGTGTGCGCTCGACCTCATGTCGCCCATCGTCTTCCAGGTGAACCCCGACACCCGCGTGTCGCTCGCGTGGACGTCGATGCGCGACCACGACGTGCGGCACGTGTGCGTCACCGACTCCGATGGCCGCCTCGTGGGCCTCGCGTCAGACCGCGACATTCTCGTGCTGGGTGAAGGCCGCGCCGCTGGCGCCACGGCCCTGCGCGAGGTGATGACGCGAGAGCCCATCACCAGCACCGCAGACGTCGAAGCGCCCGACCTCGCCGAGTTGATGCTCACCGAGCACCTCGAGGCCGTGCCCATCATCGACGCCGAGCGCCGCCCCATCGGCATCGTCACCTCGTCCGACGTGCTCCGCGCCCTCGCCCGGGCAACCTGAGTCGGCGCGTCACGCCAGCGCGACACGCCTGTGGCCCGCTCGGTGCCCAGTGGGTTATGGGTCACGGCTCCCATGCGCTTCGTCGCTGCCCTCCTCGCCTGCCTGAGCCTGTGGCTGAGCGCCTGCACGCCGCCTCCACCTCCGCCGCGCAAGGAGATCTGCGGCAACGGCCTCGACGACAACGGTGATGGCAAGGCCGACTGTCTCGACCCGACCTGCTTCGCCGAAGCGCTCTGCGCGCTCAAAGTCGAGAACTGCACCAACGGCATCGACGACGACAACAACGGGCAGCGCGACTGCGCCGACACCGCCTGTCAGACCGACCCCGCCTGCCTGCGCATCGAGAACTGCGACAACGGCATGGACGACAACGGCAACTCGCTCGTCGACTGCGCCGACTCCGACTGTTCGGGAAAGATGGGCTGCGGAGACGGCGGCGCAGAGGCCCCCAACGATTGCTTCGACACCGTCGACAACGACAACAACGGCAAACGTGACTGCCGCGACCCCGCGTGTCTGGGGCAGTCGTGTGGCGCCGGCTGTGCCTGCACCGACGCAGGAGTTCCCGGCGAGACCAACTGCGGCAACATGAGCGACGACGACGGAGACACGCGCGCCGACTGCGCCGACTCCGATTGTGAAGGCGTCACCTGCGGGCCGGGCTGCGCGTGCGTCGGAGGCAACCGTGGCGAAGGTGAGTGTGGCGACGGGCTCGACAACGACTCCGACGGGCAGCGTGACTGCGCCGACTCCGATTGCGCGATGCGGTCGTGTGGCGCGGGCTGCACCTGCAAGGCGGGCGCGAAGACCGAGACCATCTGCACCGGCGGCATGGACGAAGACGGCGATGGCGACGTCGACTGTGCCGACACCGACTGCGTCAACGCTTCGTGCGGCACGGGCTGCGTCTGCGCCAACCGCCGCAAGACCGAGACGCTCTGCACCGACAGCATGGACAACGACGGCGACGGCAACGCCGACTGCCTCGACACGCCCGACTGCGACGGCACCGCGTGTGGCACCGGCTGCACCTGCGCCTCGGGCCGACGCCGTGAGACCTCGTGCACCGACAAGCAGGACAACGACGGAGACAGCCTGCGCGACTGCGCCGACACGATGGACTGCTTCGGCGCCGCCAACCACTGCGCCGCCTCTCCGATGCCCGAGACGACGGGCTGCGCCGACGGCATCGACAACGACAACAACGGCTTCATCGATTGCGAAGACTCCGCCTGCAACAACCAGACGTGTGGCGGCGGCTGCACCTGCAAGATGAACGTGAAGGCCGAGACGAACTGCGCCGACGGCCTCGACAACGACTTCGACTCGCGCGCTGATTGCCTCGACAGCGACTGCGTCGGCCTCGGCTCAGAGACGGCGTGCAACGACGGGCGAGACAACGACTGCAACGGAGCCATCGACTGCTCCGACATGGGCTGCGTCGCGCAGCCCTCGTGCAGCAACCTCGAGGTGGGGAGACCCTGCATCGTGGGCAGCCAGTGCACCTCGGGCACCTGCCGCAGCGAAGACCTCTTCGGGTGGCCGGGCGGCAGCTGCATCGCCGGGCTCAACACCTGCAATCGCAGCGACGCCGGCGTCTCGACCGGCTGCCCGGCGAACGCCGTCTGCCTGGGTGATCAGTTCGGCACCTTCTGCCGTCAGCGCTGCAGCGGCAGCGGGAGCACGGCGTGTCGAACCGCCTACGCATGTCACGACGACGACGGCGACTCCTCGAGCCCGAACTGGTGCACGCCGATGTGCAGCTCCGACGCCGACTGCCGCGCGCTCGGTGGAACGTACGGCTGCAACCTGTGGAGCCGGCTCTGCGAGGTGAAGGACAAGCAGCAACCCAAGTACGGCGGCGCGTGCTCGACGAACACCGACTGCGAGTCGGGCCTGTGTCAGCGCGCGAGCAACAACGGCGGCTACTGCTTTGGCTGGTGCGCCCGCTCGGGCGGAAACTGCGGCGGCGACGGCGTGTGCGAGCCCGGCCCCAGCGGTGATGGCACCGGGCGCTGCCTCGACGGCTGCACCATGTCGGGCTCGTCGAGTGAGTGCCGCAGCGGCTCTCCGCAGACCTGTGGGCCCGCGCCGAGCGGCAGCGTCAACGCCTGCTACTGCCGCGTCGAGAGCGAGTCGTGCTCGTCGGGCGCGCAGTGCTGCCGAGGCAGCTGCATCACCTTCCCCATCGTGGGCGGCGTCTGCATCTTGTGACGGGCTGATCCGGCTCCGTCAGGCCCGTGGCGCCTCCTGAGGGGGATCACGCCTTGCAGCCTTCGACGCCCGATGGAGACGCCGCGGGAGGGCTCAGCCAATCAGTTCGCGATTGATCAGGCGCTTGCCCTCGCCGCCGCGTTGACCCCCGCCACCGCGCTCCTCGTCGAGACCGGGGCGACCCAGACCCGTTGGGGTGTCGACGACCCCGGCGGGCACCTGCCCATCGTCAAAGCGCTGGTCGTCACCCGTGACGCAACCGCCGACGGCCAGTTCGCCGGCCACGCGGTGGTGAAGACGCTTGAGGCCCGTTCGCTCGTCGGGTTGCCGTTGCAGGCGTCTGATCATCGGCCCGTGGTGGGCACGTTGTGGGCGATGTCACCGCACCCCAGCGCCTTCTCGGCGAAGCACATCGAGGCGCTCGGTCAGGTGGCCTCCGTCATCGCCGGTCTCCTCTCGCCTTCCACCGACGGCGAAGAGCTGGTGCGCATCGTCATGGCGCTCCCAACCGCCGCGGTCGCCGTCGTCGGAGAGCACCTCGTTCCCAACGCGCAGACGTGCAGCCTCATCGGCTACTCGGGAGACGAGGTCGCGACGCTCGAGGCCTGGTTCAACGCGCTCTACCGTGACGACGGCCCGATGGTGCGCGAGCTCTACGAAGTCGACCGGGCCTCGGGCTTCCTCGACGCTCGCACAGCGCCCATCACCCGCAAAGACGGCTGGGAGCGGCTGGTGCAGATTCACTGCACCTCGGTCGGTGGTGGCGAGCTGTGGCAGCTCACAGACATCACCGAGCGCGTCGCTTCGCAGGAGCGGTTTCGCCTGCTGTTCGAGCAGTCGTCGACGCCGCACCTGCTGATGGACTCGACGGGCATCGTCGACTGCAACTCGGCGGCGGTGGCGCTGCTGGGCTACCGCTCGAAGACCGACCTGTTGCGGCTGAGCACCTCGCAGCTCTCTCCCGGCACGCAGCCCGACGGCGCGAGCAGCGAGGCGAAGGCCGCGGAGATGGAGGCGCTCGCCTTCGAGCAGGGCAGTCACCGCTACGACTGGGTGCTGCGCACGGCCAGCGGCGTCGACGTCACCGTCGAGGTCACGCTCACACCGCAGGCCTTCGGTGCCCAGCGCGTGCTGCTGGTGGAGTGGCACGACCTCACCGAGCGCGTTCAGTACGAAGAGGGCCTCAAGCAGGCGCGTGACTCGGCCGTCGAGTACGCCCGCGCGAAGTCGGACTTCCTCGCGGTCATGTCGCACGAGATTCGAACGCCGATGAACGGCGTCATCGGCATGACCCGGCTGCTCCTCGACACGCCGCTCTCGGTGCAGCAGCGGGAGTACGTCGACTCGTTGCGCGCCTGCGGCGAGGGCCTGCTCGCGCTGCTCAACGACATTCTCGACTTCTCGCGCCTCGAGGCCGGCAAGGTGACGCTCGAGCGCATTCCCACCTCGCTCCGCGACCTCATCGACGAAGCGGTGGCGGTGGTGTCGGAGGCCGCAGAGGCGAAGTCGCTCTCGCTCGTGGTGCTCGCGCAGCGTGACGCGCCCGATCGCGTGCTGGGCGACCCGACGCGGCTGCGGCAGGTGTTGCTCAACCTGCTCTCGAACGCCGTGAAGTTCACCGAGGCGGGGCGGGTCGAGGTGCGACTCCAGACGGGCGCGCTCGACGAGCACCAGCGCCGCGTGGTGACGCTCTCGGTGAAGGACTCGGGCATCGGCATCGCGCCGCAGGCCCTGCCTCGCCTCTTCAACTCGTTCGCGCAGGAAGACTCGAGCACCACGCGCCGCTTCGGTGGCAGCGGCCTGGGGCTCGCCATCTGCAAACGCCTCGTCGCGCTCATGGGCGGCGTCATCGACGTCACCACCAGCCCGGCCGGCACCACGTTCTCGGTGCACCTCACCTTCGAAGAAGTGCGTGGCTCGTCGGCGCCGGGGCCGCTCGCGGGCCGCCGGGTGCTCGTCGTCGCGCCGCCTTCGACCTCGCGTCAGGGGCTCGAGCAGGTGTTGCTCGAGGCGGGCGCTCACGTCGAGACGGCCGACTCCGAGCTGCAGGCGTTCTCGAAGGCAGAGAAGTTCGAGACCGTCATCGTCGACGACGAGGTGCATGGCGTGGCGGCCCGCGCGCTCGCTGCGAGGCTGGTGGCGCCGCACCGCAAGGTCGGCGTGCTCACCTCGAAGCGCACCGCCGCGGTCGACTTTCCGCCCGGGTGTTTCCGGTTGAGCCGGCCCGTGCGGCGCCGCGCCCTCACCGAGGCCATCCTACGCTCCCTCGTGCTCACCACGCCCGTGGCGAGCCGCGCCGTCGAGCCGGCCGTGCCCTTCCCGAACCTTCGCGTGCTGGTGGCCGAGGACAACACCATCAACCAGCGCGTCATTCGCGGTCTGCTCGGCAAGCTGGGGTGCCTCGTCACCGTCGCCGAGAACGGCGCCGCCGCCATCACCGAGTTCGAGCGGCAGGCCTTCGACCTCGTCTTCATGGACTGTCAGATGCCGGTGCTCGACGGCTTCGAAGCGACGCGACGGCTCCGCGCGCAGCACGGCGTGCAGCTGCCCATCATCGCGCTCACCGCCGGCACCATGGAGGGCCGCGAGAAGTGCCTCTCGGCCGGAATGGACGACTTCCTCGCCAAGCCCGTGCGCCCCGAAGACCTGCAGCGCGTCATCTCACGCTTCGTCAGCACCACGACCCACGTGACGCTGGCCGGCTGAGGTAGGTGTCACACCCATCACGTGAGTGGACGCGAGAGGTGTGTCACGGGCCAGATCGCGCATGATGCCTTCATGCGTGTCGTTCCCCCGCTCGCCCTCGCATCGCAGCTCACCGTCGGCCTTCTGCTGGTCGGGCTTTCGGCGTGTGGCTCGAGACCCGTGACGGGCGCGGCGCTCTTCGTCAGCGTCGAGAAGGGCAGCTCCACGTCGACGTGTGCCCGCATCACCCTCGAAGGCCTGAATGGCGTGAAGGTGGCCGGGGCGAAGCCCTTCACCATGAGCGGCGTCATCGCGCTCGGCGTCGTGCAGGAAGACGAGGGCCCCGACGTGCTGGTGACTGCCGTCGGCGGGCAGGGCGCCGACTGCACGCCCACCGTGCCCGAGGAGCGCGCGTCGAAGCGCTTCACCTTTCCACCGATTGGAACGCAGGCCGTCACCCTCGTGCTCGAGCGCGCCCAGCTGACCGACGGGGGCCGGGTCGACGGAGGCGTGAGTGACGGAGGCCTCGCCGACGCAGGCACCTCGAGCGACGCAGGCACCTCGGGCGACGCGGGCACCTCGACCGATGCGGGCGTCACGGACGCGGGCGTGCCGGTCGACGCCGGAGCAGCCGACGCAGGCCCGACGGATGGCGGCACCCCGATGGATGCTGGCGTCATCGACGCGGGCCCGGTGGACCAGGACGGTGACGGTTCTCCTGCCGGCCTCGACTGCGACGACACCAACCCGCAGCGCTTCCCCGGAAACCCCGAGCGCTGTTTCGGCGGCATCGACGAAGACTGCGACACGCTGGCCGACTGCCTCGACCCGATGTGCGCGTCGGCCGCGTGCGGCGTCGGGGTCGATGGAGGCTCGCAGTGCGTGGGCACGGTGTGCGTCGAGCTCAACTGCTCCAACGGCGTCGACGACGACGGCGACAACCAGCTCAATTGCGCCGACAGCGACTGCGCGAACCGGGCGTGCGCCGCGCTCTCGACGTGTCAGGGCCTGGTCTGCGTGCAGCCCATGGAGACCGTCTGCAACGACGGCGTGGACAACGACGGAGACACCTTCGTCGACTGCGCCGACGGTGACTGCAACACGCGCGGGTGCAGCGACGGCTTGTCGTGCAGCAGCGGTGAGACGTGTCAGGGCGGAACCTGTCAGGGCGGCACCGGCGTCACCTGCGCGAGCCCACCGATGAACGGCTGCTTCCAGGCGATGGGGCAATGCACCGAGCCCGCAGCGGTCTGCAGCTACACGCCGACCGTCAACGCGACGTGCAACGACGGCGTGCGCTGTACCGAGTCAGACGCCTGCGCCGCCGATGGCGGGTGTCGTGGCCGCGCCGTCGTCTGCGCGCAGAGCACCGACAAGTGCAAAGCCGCCACGGGCTCGTGCGTCGAAGCCGACGGCGGCTGTCTCTTCCCCAACCTCGCCAACGGCACGGCCTGCGACGACGGCAACGACTGCACGCGCGGAGACACCTGCCAGACCGGCCTCTGCCAGCCGGGTCCCACCGCCACCTGCAACGTCGCCGAGTGCCGCTTCCTCGGGCCGACGTGTCTGGGCGACGGCGGCTGTGACGTGCGCAACTCCCCGCCTGGCACCGCGTGCAGCAACGGCGGCACCTGCGACGGCCTCGGCACCTGCTCGCGCTTCCCCTACGTGCCGTCGAACTTCCGTGACTCAGACGTGCCGCGCGATGCCGGCCCCGCGCTCGTCGTGACGTGCCCCACCACCATCGCCGTGAACCCCGATGCGGGCCTGACGGTGACGACGACGTGCGGCGTGGTGACGCCCTCGGCGCGTGTCGTTGCCCAGGACGGCGGCCTCAACGCGCTGCTCTTCTCGACGCCCTCGCTCTTCATCGGTGACGCGGGCCTGCTCACCATCACCGGCAACACGTACCCCATCATCATCGCCGTCACGGGCGCGGCAGACATCGCGGGCGCCATCGACGTCTCGGGTCAACCGGCGTCGGGCCCGACGGGCGCGACCTCGGGGCCTGGTGGGAACAACGGCACCGCGTGTCTGGGCAGCCGTGGCGGCGACGGTGGCATCACCGGCAACTCGGCGCGCGGTGGCGGCGCAGGTGGAAGCTTCGGCACCGTGGGCTTCAACGGCGGCCGGGGCGACGGTGCGCAGTCGCTCGGCGGCACCGCAGGCGTCGTCTCGGGCAACGTCGAGCTCATTCCGCTCCGGGGCGGTTGTCAGGGCGGCCACGGCGGCGGGCTTCAGGGGCCGGGAGAAGGTGGCCGTGCCGGCGGCGCGCTGCAGCTCTCGGCCGCGGGCACGCTCACGCTTCGGGGCCGCATCAGCAGCGTCGGCCTCGGCGGGCTCGGTGGCAACGCCGACCTCGAGGTGGCCGAAGGGCCGGGTGGAGGTGGTGGCGGCAGCGGCGGCGCGATTCTGCTCGAGGCGCCGAGCGTCGTCGTCAGCGGGCGGCTCAGCGCGAACGGCGGTGGCGGCGGCGCGGGTGAAGCCGGCAGCGGCGTGTCGACGACGGGCTCGGCGGGCAATCGTTTCACCACGACGCCCGCGCCGGGAGCCATCGCGCCAGGCGGAGGCGGCGGCAATGGTGGCCAGGGCACCGCCGCGGCAGGGAACGGTCAGGCAGGCAGCAACGGTGGCCCCACCAACGGCGGAGGCGGTGGCGGTGGTGGTGGCATGGGCCGCATTCGCATCAACGCAGCGACGTGTACGGGCACTCCGCAGGCGCTCTCACCGCCGCCCAGCTCGACCACCATTTCGTGTCAGTACTAGCCACGCGTACTTCACTCGCGGCGGAACGCGGGCATGCGGGCGGGCGGCCGACTGTTGCTTTCGTCAGAACACAGCGATACTCGCCCAGCAGGTCGCGGGTCCCGGGAGTCGTTCATGGTCGGTCTCGTCGTCGCATCGCATGGTCGTCTCGCCGACGAGCTCGTCGCGACCGCCCGTCAGATCGTCGGAGACCTGCCCCGCATCGCCACCCTCTCGGTCGAGCCGCAGTCGAGCCCCGAAGAGATTCGCAACCGCATGCGCGAAGCCGTGAAGTCGGTCGACGACGGTGAAGGCGTGCTGGTGTTCGCCGACCTCATCGGCGGCAGCCCGTGCACCCAGGGCCTCTCGTTGTGCCAGCAGGCGCGCATCGAGGTCGTCACCGGCGTCAACCTGCCCATGTTGCTCAAGGCGAACTCGCTGCGCGCCGAAGTCTCGCTGCGCGACCTCGCCCACCAGCTCGCGCAGTACGGCCAGAAGAACATCACCTGCGCCAGCGAGCTGCTCCGTGCGCGTGCGCCCGCTGCCTGAACGGCCGTGTGGTGCCGCGTCTCCAACTGAACGGTCGGTGAAGCCGCTCTGAACTTTTCCCAGGGCGGCGGGGTCTCACCGTGCGTAAGGGTTTCGGCACTGGTGGGGGCTTCTCGGTTGGTGGCTCGTGATTGTGCTCAGCCGTATCGACAGCCGATTGATTCACGGTCAGGTCATCGAAGCCTGGCTGCCGTTTCTGCGGGTGACGCGCGTCGTGGTGGCCGACGACACCACCGCGGGTGACACCTTCGCGCAGGCGGCCATGGGCCTCGCGGTGCCCGACTCGGTCGAGGTTCGTCACACCACGCTCGCCGCGCTCGATGCCCGCGCCCTCGCCAGCGACGCGGTGCCCACGCTCATTCTTTTTCGCGACGTGCCTGCCGCCATCACCGCGCGCGAGCTCGGCCTGCCCGATGGGCGGCTCACGCTCGGTAACGTGCACGCGGGGCCGGGCCGTCACGCGGTCAGCCGCTCCGTCTTCCTCACCGAGCACGAAGAGGTGCAGCTCGCCGCGCTGAAGTCGTCGGGTATGGACGTGGTGATTCAGGCGGTGCCGAGCGAAGCCGCGGTTCCGGTGCGAGCGGCCTGAGTCGTCTCGGCATCTCGTCAGCGACGGCAAGTCGCAGGCGCGCGAAGAGCCCGCTGATACGACGACCGCCGCGTCGATTCGCTTCGGGGCGGAATGCAACACGCTAGAACGCGCCCATGGTTCGGTACGACCCTCATGTCTGGCGCTCGACGTTCTTCGCGGTGCGCGGCTCGATGGTGCAGGTCATCGCCCTGCGCTCGTTCTCCGTGACGCTCGTCGCGGCGGTGTTCACGGCGCTCCACTTCTTTCTGTACCCGCTCTCGGTCGCCAACATGATGGGCGTGCACGGCATCGTGTCGACGGCGATGGGGCTGCTGCTCGTCTTTCGCACGAACGCCTCGTACGACCGCTGGTGGGAGGGCCGGAAGTTGTGGGGCGCCATCGTGAACACCTGCCGCAACCTCGCGCGCAGCTCGGTGGTGCACCTGCACGACACGCCTGAACGGCTCGAGACGGTGCTGCGGTTGGTGCGCGCGTTTCCCCCTGCGGCGACGCACCTGCTGCGCAACAAACAGTGGAGCGCCCCCGAGCTGTTCACCCACGCCGACTCGGGCCGCGCGCTCGCGAAGTCGCACCCGCCGCTCGCCATCTGCACCGCGCTCAGTGAGCAATTCAAAGACGCGCACCGCAGCAACAGGTGAGCGACATCGTGTTCACCTCGCTCGACGCCGACTGCCACCAGCTCGTCGACTGCATCGGCGCGTGCGAGCGCATTCACAAGACGCCCATTCCGTTCGCCTACGTGGTGCATCTGCGCCGCGCCCTCGTCATCTACTGCGCGACGCTGCCGCTCGCGCTCGTGGGTACCTTCGGCTGGTGGAACCTCGTCATCGTCTACCTCGTCTCGTACATCCTCTTCGGCATCGAAGAGATTGGCGTGGAGATCGAAGACCCGTTCGGCGATGACGAGAACGACCTGCCGCTCGAGCAGATCAGCGAAGGCATCGACAAGAACGTCAGGGCCTTCGAGCCCCGGCCCTGAAGCGAAGGAGTGCCCATGTTCACCGAGTTCACCTGCGCCACCGTCTCGCTCGAAGCCGGCATCGCCGAGGTCACCCTCGCGCCGACCGGCAAGGCCAACCGCATGGGCCCGGCGTTCTGGAGCGAGATGCCGAAGCTCTTCGCCGCCCTCGACGCCGACGACTCGGTGCGGGTGGTGCTGCTGACCGGTGCCGGAGAGCACTTCAGCTTCGGGCTCGACCTCGCAGCGATGGCGGGCGAGCTGATGGGCCTGCTCCAGCCCGAGGGTGGCGCGAAGGCGCGGCAGCAGCTGCTCGCGACGATTCGCCGCATGCAGGACGCGAACACGGCGGTGGCGCGCTGTCGAAAGCCCGTCATCGCGGCCATCAGCGGCTGGTGCATCGGCGGCGGCGTCGACCTCATCACTGCGTGTGACGTGCGCCTGGCGTCGGCCGACGCGAAGTTCAGCGTGCGTGAGGTGAAGCTGGCGATGGTGGCCGACGTGGGCACGCTCGCTCGCCTGCCGGCCATCGTGGGACAGGGCGTCGCGCGGGAGCTCGCGCTCACGGGAGACGACTTCGACGCGGCGAGAGCGCTGCGCATCGGGCTGGTGAACGAGGTGCTCCCGTCGAAGTCCGAGTTGCTCACGCACGCGCGCGCGATGGCGGCCCGCATGGCGAAGAACTCGCCGCTCGTGCTGGGCGGCATCAAAGAGGTGATGAACGCGCAGTCGGAGTCGGTGGCCCGCGAGAGCCTCGCGACGGTGGCGCTGTGGAACTCGGCGTTCCTGCCCTCGAAGGACCTGCTCGAGGCGATGGGCGCGTTCCTCGAGAAGCGTGAGCCGACCTTCAGCGGCGAGTGAACGCGGAGCCGAGCGCATCGCCGGCTTCTTCAGGTACGCCTTGAAGTCGGCGTGGAGAGCTTGTCGCCCTTGAAGCAGCGGCGAAGGTTGCGGTCTCTCGAACGAGCACATCGGACAGTCACTCGACGTTGCACGAGCGGAGCCGGTATCGCGACGACTCCATCGAGCGCTTCGGTGGGCTCTTGACGCTCGCCGAACGAGTCAACGTCGACGGAGTGAGCGGCTTTCCGTCCTCGGCGTGCGCGCCCCGTGTACGTGCTGGGAGCGCTCGCTGGTGACGACCTCGGGGAAGAGGGTCGGCCCGGTACGGCGCGGGGCCGCACCGTCGCGTTCTCACTCATCGCACGAACACCGGCTCAGCCAGGCTGAAGATGGAGGCGCACGCCGCCGCCGGAAGTTCGTCAGCGCCCACCGCTCGCGAGAGCCGATACGTGCCGACGGAGACGACGATGAACACCACCTTCACCGCGGCGATGTACTGCGACGGACGCCGTCGAAGAGGGTCGGCCCGGTACGGCGCGGAGCCGCACCGGGCGCGAGACGCTCAGAAGCCGCCAGTCGCGCTGAACAACACGGTGCCCGACGACGAGCCGAGCCACACGCGCGAGGTGTTGCTGCCGGTGCAGACGGTGTTGATGGAGTCGACGGTGTTGGTGAGCAGCGGCGCCCACGTCTCGCCGTCGTCGGTCGACTTGAGCGCCATGCCCGCCGCACCGACCGCGTACCAGGTCGACGTTCCCACGACGTTGACCACGTCTTCGAGGGTGAAGGTGGTGCCCGAGGTGCGCGGGGTGAACGTCACGCCGAAGTCGGTCGACTTGTAGATGGCGCCCGTCGAGCCGACGGCGATGACGACGCCAGCACCGTCGCTCTTGTTGGCGACGCCGCGGAAGTCGACCGCCGCGTTGATGTCGGGGCGCGCCGTCCACGTCGAGCCCGTCTGCGTCTGAAGCCCGCCGGTCGTGCCCACCGCCACCGCGCGGTTGGTGCCGCCGAAGGTCCACGCCGCCACCGCACGCCAGGTTCGTGCGCCTCCGGTCGACGTCACCACCCAGTTCGCGCTGTTCCACGTCAGCACGGTGTTGTTCGCCCCCACCGCGAGGCAGCTGGTGCTCGAGCGGCACGAGATGTCGAGGAGCGCGCTCGTGACGATGCCGGTGTCGGGGTCGGGTGCCCACGTCGTGCCGCCGTTGGTCGACTTCCAGATGGCGCCCACCGCGCCCGCCGCGAAGACGAGGGTGTTGGCCAGCGTGCCGTTCACGTCCACCGCTTCGATGGCGTCGATGGAGTTCGACGTCAGCGGCCCGCCGCCCTGCTGCGTCCAGGTCGTGCCGGCGTTCGACGAGAACAGCACCGTTCCGCCCATGCCCGATGCCCAGACGCTGTTGAGGAAGGTCGGAGGCATCGACAGCTTGAGAATCGTGTTCGACGACGCGCCGAGGTTGCGCCTCACGAACACGGGAGGGGCCGAGCTGAAGAGCACCTCACCCGCGAACCCTGCCGTCGCCACTTCGGTGCTGGAGCGGGCGACGAGCGCGAGCGCAGGCTGGCTGAAGCCGGCCGGCAAGGTCATGTCGGTTCGGGTGTTGAGCGCGTAGCGGAACAGAAGCGTCGTCGGGGTGCGGCCGGCTCCCCAGAGCTCGGTGCCCACGGCGCCCAGCGCGGTCACTTCGGTGAGGTCGGCGAATCCCGAGACCTCGGTGAAGGTGACGCCGCCGTTGTTCGACGTGAGCAGCGCGCCGTGGCCCGACGGCGTGATGCCGCCGATGTAGAGGGTGTTCGTGTTGGGCAGCGCGACGACGGCGTTGAGCGTCGTGGTGTAGCCGGTGGGCAGGGTGACCGTGCTCCAGGTCGCGCCGTTGTCGGTGGAGCGCAGCGCCACCCCGTTGTCTCCGACCGCGATGAGCACGCCGGCGCCCGAGCAGCCACCGATGCTGCTCGAGCATCGCGCCACCGCGTTGAGGCCCGAGGCCGTGGGCGAGGTGACGACGTCGAAGGTGGGCACCGCGTTGAAGAGCGAGGTCGAGCCGCGCACGATGCGGCCGCCGAGGCCGACGCCGACCCACCACGACGTCACGAGCGGAACAGTGCCGGTCGAGCCCGCGAAGGTGAAGGCCGTGAGGTTGCGCTTCGGCATCACGGGGTCGTTGTTGGTGAAGGCCGTGAAGGTGACGCCGTCGTCGGTGCTGCGCGCGATGTGGCCAGCCGCGCCGACGACCCACACGTCGTTGCTGCCGTCGACGTAGACCGACTCGACGTTCCCGTCCGTCATCGGGTCGCGACGGGTGAACGACACGAGCGAGTCATCGGAAGAGTAGAGGCCACCCGCGCTCGCCGAGACGAAGTAGCGGCCGGCGCTCGAGCTGAAGGCCATGCCGCGCAGTTGCGCGCCGCTCGCCGGCCGGTTCTGCATCGCGAACGGCCAGCGTGGCGTGCCTGACGACTGCGTGGAGTTCGTGCTCGTGTTGCCGGCGAGGTCTTTCGCGCGCACCACCACGAACTGCGCGACGCCGTTGGGCAACGTGAGCGTGGTGCTGGTGGTTCCCACACCCGGCGTGACGAGGCTCCCGAAGACGTACGGGCCGCCGCTCACGGTGCCCAGCCCGACCTCGTAGCCCTGCACGCCGCTCGAGGCGTCGAGCGAGTTCGACCAGGCGATGGTGAGCTGGCGGTGCCCCGGGGTGATGACGAGGCCCGAGGGCGCGGTCGGCGCGACCGAGTCGTAGAAGATGTCGTACGTCGCGGGTGCCGCGCTCACGTTGCCCGCGCCATCGAGCAGCCAGGCATAGACACGGCGGTCACCCTGGGCGGCGAGCGTGTGCATCGCCGTCGCGCTGTAGGCGACGAAGCAGACATCGGCCGCGGTGGGAGAAGGCGGGGCCGCAGCTCCGACGGCCGCTTCTTTCAGGCAGCGCTGCGCCAGCCCACTGCCGCTCTCGGTGGGCGAGAAGGCGACGGTGACGGCCGCTGCCTGCGTGTAGCGCGCGCCCGTGTTGATGCTGATGGTCGTCGTCGGCGGGGTCGTGTCGAGGATGATGGTGTCGAGCGCGTTGCCGCTCAGGTTGCCCGCCGCGTCGATGACCCGAATGTGCACCGCGCGCAGCCCGTCGTTCGCGGGCAGCGTCGTGTTCACCGGAGACCCGTACGCGATGGGCGCCTGGAAGGTGATGGCCCCGTCGGTGGAGATCTGCATCTGCACGGCATCCATCGCGGTGCTCGTGAGCGAGACTGACGCGTTGTTCGTGTAGGTCGCGCCGCCGTTGATGCTCAAGTTGCTCACCGTGGGTGGCGTCTGGTCGAGGGTGATGACGTCGCTCGGCGTCGCCGAGATGTTGCCCGCGCCGTCGATGACGCGAATGAAGACCGTCTTCCCCCCATCTCCCGCGGTGAGCGAGACGCTGGGCGTCGCCGTGTACGGCACGCAGTTCGTCGGCGGGTTCAGCTCACCGGTACAGACCTGAGCCAGCCCAGAGGTGGCGTCGTTCGCGGTGTGGTTGAAGACCGGCGTGAGCGAGTTGGTGCTCGAGGCGCCACCGGCCAGGCCCAGGCCTGCGCCGACGACGACGATGGTGGGCGCGAGCGTGTCGAGCGTGATGCCGTCCGTCGCCGGCGTGGCCGAGACGTTGTTGGCCGCGTCACGGAACCACACGCTCAGGGTCTTGAGGCCGTCGCCCAGCGGGAGCGGGAACGAGGTGAAGGCGATGGGCTGAAAACACGCGTCCATCGGGCCCGTCGGTGGCGTGCCGGTGAGGCTGACGCAGCGGTGCGTGACGCCCGAGCCCGAGCCATCGGCGGCCGAGAACACGAGCGTGGTGTTGACGGTGTTCGTGAACGCGGGGTTGCCGGGGTTGATGACGAAGGTGCCCGTCGGCGCTGCCGTGTCGAGCGTGATGCCATCGGCCGTGACCGCGCTCTCGTTGCCCGCGCCGTCGATGACCTTGCACTCCACCGACTTGAGACCGTCACCCGCAGCCATCAGGTACGAAACGCTCACGGCGTAGGCGACGGCCGCAGAGAACGCGCCGCCATCGGTGCGGCACTGAAGCTGCGAGAGCCCCGAGCCGCCGAGATCGTTTGCGATGGTGTTCACCGTGACGTTCGCAGCGTTCGTGAAGGCAGCGCCCGCGTTCACGGCGACGCTCACCAGCGCGGGTGTGGCCTGGTCGAGGCCGACCGACGCCATCGAGGCGAGCGAGACGTTGCCCGCGTTGTCGCTGACGGTGACGAGCACGGTCTTCATGCCGCCACCCGCCGTCAGCGTCACCGGCACCTGCGCTGCGTACGGCAGGCAGCCCGGCGTCACGTCGCCCGAGACGCAGACCTGGTACAGGCCACTGCTCGTCGCGCCGTCGGCCGCCGTCACCGCCAGATTCACCGAGGTGAAGCGCGTCCACGGGGTGCCGCCGTTGAGCACCGTGCTCGAGATGGTGGGCGAAGCCGTGTCGAAGAAGATGGTGTCGGTCACCGTCGTCTGGTTGCCCGCGACGTCACTGACGCGCAGCGAGACCGTCACCTGGCCCTGCGCGCCGCCGAGCATCCACACCGCGGGAGACGCCGAGACGTTCGAGAAGGTGCTGCCGTTGTTCGACGCCTGTTGCGAGGAGACGCCGGTGAGCGCATCGGTCGCCACCCACGACAGGCTCACCGTCGACATGTTCGTCGCGGCGGCGTTCGCGTTGACGGCGAAGTTCGAGACCTGCGGCGCGACGGTATCGAGCACGATGGAGTCGTTGAGCACCTGCGTCTGGTTGAGCGAGTTGCGCACGCGCACCCGCACCGTCTTCGTGCCGTCGCCTGCCGAGAGCGGCCACGTCTTCATCGTGACGGGAGCGGCGCAGTCGGTGAACGTCACTCCGTCGTTCGAGAAGCACATCTCGGTGACGGTCGCGGGCGCAGTCGTCGACGCGGTGATGGTCAACGTCACGCTCGGGTTGTTGGTGGCAGCGGCGTTGCCGTTCACCTGGAGCGTGCCCGAGATGCTGCCGGCCACGAGCACGAAGGCCGCGTTGCCGGAGTTGTACTGCTGCCACGCGCTGGCCGTACCCGCGGCGTCGAGCGCGCGCAGCTGCCACTTGTAGGCGCCGGGCGACAGGCTCGAGAGCGGCAGCGTGAGCACGCCTTCGGCCGAGAGCGCTCCAGTGTGCGTCGCCGTGTTGCTGAAGGTCGCCGACGTGAGAACCACCTCGGCTTCGATGCGCACCTGCGCGTTCTCGGGGTCGTCGACGGTGCCGCGCAGCTGCGGTGTGGTGGCGACCATGGCGCCCGCCGTCACCGCGACGTCAGAGGCATCGACCTGCGCGAGCGCGGTCAAGACCGGTGGCTGATTCGCAGACGGGTTCACCGTGAGCTGGAACGTCTCGTTGTCGGTCGCGCTCGACGGGTCGGTTGCGGTCACCGTGATGCTGCGCGAGTCGACGACGTTGCCAGCGGGCGACAGCGTCAGCACGTTGCCCATCAGGTTGCCGAAGGGCGGCGCGTTGCCGAGCGAGAAGGTGACGGTGTCTCCGTCGGGGTCGGTCGCGATGAAGGTGAGCTGCTGCGTCGTGCCCGCCGTCATCGTGACGGCCGCGACGGGCATGAGCACCGGCGCACGGTTCACGTTCACCACCGTGACGGAGAGCGTGCCCTGCGACTGGAGCTGACCGTCGCTCACGATGACGGTGATGGTGTGCATGCCCGCGTTCGTGAAGTCGGGCGCGATGGTGACGGTCGAGCCCATGAGCATGACGAACGGCGGCGCGTTCATCAGCGAGAAGGTGAGCGGGTCGTTCTGCGCGTCGGTCGCCATGAGCGTGACGTTGGCGGTCGCTCCTTCGTTGACGGTGATGGGCGCGAGCAGGCCGAGCACGGGCGCGGTGTTCACGACCATGCCGCCAGCCGAGCCACCAGCCGTTGCGGAACCACCGGCGCTCGCAGAACCACCGGCGCTCGCAGAACCACCGGCGCTCGCGGAACCGCCAGCAGTCGCGGAACCGCCAGCAGTCGCGGAGCCACCAGCAGTCGCGGAGCCACCCGCAGTCGCGGAGCCACCCGCAGTCGCGGAGCCACCAGCAGTCGCGGAGCCACCAGCAGTCGCAGAGCCACCAGCACTCGCGGAGCCTCCTGCGCTGGCGGAGCCTCCTGCGCTGGCGGAGCCTCCTGCGCTCGCCGAGCCTCCCGCCGCTCCACCAGCCGAAGCGGAGCCACCACCTTCGGCGCCTCCGTCGAGGTCAGACGGACCGTTGTTGCAGGCACAACCCAGGCACACGGCGAGCGCCGCGCAGTACACGCTGAGACGAGACATGGAGGGGAATCCTTCTGGTGAAGGGTGACTGGTCGGGGAATGCAGGGGCCCCGGCGGTCAGATCACGGAATCGTCATCGCCCCTCCCAGACGCGCGGATTACGGTGGGTTTCATGACGGCGTGGGTGCTGTGGGCGTTGGTGGCAGGGGCGGGAGGCGACCGCATCGACCTGCTCGTCGAGCTCCAGGCGCCCGAGGCCTGCCCACCGCGCGCACGCTTCGAGGCCGAGCTCCGCGCCCGCTCCGAGAAGCTGCGCATCGTCGACGCTCCGACCGCGCAGGCCGCGACCGTCTCGTTGAACATCACCCAGGAGAAAAAGCGCTTCGTCGGCACCTCGAAGGTGAAGACGGCCATGAGCGGCGTGACGCAACGCCAGTTCAAGTCGGCGCAGTGCGAGACGCTGATTCAAGCCGCCGCGCTCGCGACGTCACTCCTGCTCGATCCTGAAGGGACGAAGACCGGCGAGGTGACGGTGTCGCTCGAGCCCAGACCCGTGGAGCCCGTCGATGCGGGAAGTCCCGAGCCGGTCGTCGTCGTGGTCGATGCCGGTGTCCCACTCGTCGAGCCGGTCGACGCGGGTGCGCCGCCGGTGGTCGTCGCCGAGCCAGTCGATGCGGGCGCGCCGGCGTCGTCCCCCGTTCAGCTCGAGCTCGCGCTGGGTGGAGGCGTCACCACGGCCATCAGCGGTGCCATCGACCCCGAGCTGCAGGTGAGCGTCGCGCTGCAGTGGCCGCGGTTTCGGCTCGCGCTCTCGCCCCGGTACATCGTGGGCCGTCGCGTCTCGTCGGCGAACGGCGTCGCGCAGTACTTCGCCGCAGGGGGCCGCCTCGATGGGCTGTTCTCGGTTCCGCTCGGCACGGTCCTTCGAATCGAAGGCGGCGCGCAGCTCTCGGTGTTGATGGTGCCGGTGACGGGGCCCGAGGCCGAAGTGCCCGGGCGTGCGCTCGGTGTGCTCGTCGCTCCCGGCCCGTTTGCGCGTGTCGTGGTGCTCGTCGGCTCGCTCAGGCTCGCGCTCGAAGGTGGTCTCGGCGTCAACCTTCGCGCCGAGCGCTACCTCATCGACGGCGCGGGGCTCGTGTTCACGGCGCCACGGCTGTTCGGCACCGTCGGGCTCTCGGTGGGCTGGAGCTTCTGAAGCCCGGCTCCTCGTCTCACGGCTTCGTGCGCGCCAGCAGTCCGCTCAGGTCTTCGAACGCGAGCATCACGTCGCCGAGCTGAAGCTTGTCGTGAGGCGAGAGCTTGAACGGCGTGCGGAGCACCCGGCCATTGAGCGCGACCTGCCGCCCCTCGGCGGCCTTCACCCACCACGCGCTCTCCTGCGTGAACACCTCGAGGTGGTGGCGTGACACCGTCGCGTCGCTGACGACACAGTCGTTGTCCGGCGCGCGGCCCACCTTCACGTGGCCCTGGTGACCCAGATGAAAGCAGAGCGCGTCGGTGTGCGTGGGGGTCGTCGCCGGAGCGCTGCCCGTGCCGCCCATGGTGTTCACGAGGCTCCGGCTCGGCGGTTGCCACGCGCCTGGCTCCCACACGAGCCACGCACCGCCGTAGCGCTGGGGAAACTTCGCTCCCAGTCGCAGCGCCTGGAGGGCGACGAACGAGAGCAGGTACGACGGCGTCGTCACGACCCGAGTCTGGGCAGCCTTCGCTCGAAAGTCGAACCCCGGAACGTCAGCGAATAAGAGGTTGCCTCCGTGTGACGGTGGTCCGACGATTCCGTGATCCACCCGTGGCGCACCCTGCATGACGGTTCCGACTGAAAATCTGGCGGTGAGCGATGGCA
>JAACJQ010000331.1 GCA_016879935.1 Archangiaceae bacterium
CCGGCTGCTCTCGCTCGAGGTCGCCGGCATCGACGGCACCAGCACCTGCTCGGGGAGCACCGCGCCACCAGCCTGCATCGACCCGAACGACATCACCCTCTCGCGGCCGATGGGCGCCTCGTGCTCGCTCTGCACCGCCGCCAACTTCGGCCCCGTGAAGAGCCTGCTCATCGGGCAGCTCGCCAACTCGCTCCAGAAGCAGCTCAACGAGGCGCTCGCCGACATCAACTGCGCGCCGTGCAGCAACAACATGTGCCCGCGGTCGACGCAGGCCGGCATCACCGCCATGTGCGTTCCCGAAGACGGCGGGCCCGGCCAGTGTGTCGACTCTTCGACGGGCAAGTGCGTGCCCGGGCTCATCGGGGTCGAAGGCCGGGTCGACGTCGGCACGGCGCTCGCCGGCATCGCGCCGCGCGGCAGTGAGATCGAGCTCGCCTTCGGAGCTGGTGGCCTCGCCGCCTCGAGCCCGCAGGGAACGACGATTGGCCTTCGCGGAGGCGTGCGTGAAGTTCGCCCTGCAGCCTGTGTCGCGCCAAAGAACCGCCCCGCTCCGGTGATGCTGCCGCTGCCCGACTTCGATCGCGACGCGCCGGCGAACGGCTACGACCTGGCGTTCTCGCTCTCGCAGCAGGTGATGGACGACACGCTCTACCGCGTGCAGCAGTCGGGCGCCCTGTGCCTCGAGCTCGGCAACGAGACGGTCGCGCAGCTCGAGTCGGGCGTGTTGTCGGCGCTGCTCCCGTCGCTCAACACCTTCACCGAGGGAAAGAGCGTGCCCCTGCGCGTCGTCATTCGCCCGGTGAACGCACCCACGGTCGTCGTCGGTGAAGGCACCATCGACATGAACGGGCAGCCCATCGACCCGCTGCTGCTGCTCGACTGGCCGGCGGTCGAGGTCGACGTGTACGCGCTCATCGAAGACCGGCAGACGCGGCTCTTCACCATTCAGGCAGACCTGAAGCTGCCGTTCGCGCTCGACGTGCAGGGCTGCGACCAGCTGCGGCCCGTCGTCGGCAGCCTCACCAACGCCATTCGCAACGTGACGGTGAAGAACAACGAGCTGCTCGCCGAGAAGCCCGACGCGCTGGCGAACCTGGTGCCGTCGCTGCTCTCGCTCGCCGAGCCGCAGCTGGCCATGGGCTTCCCCACGGTGACGCTGCCCGACCTGCAGGGGTTCGCGTTCAAGATTCAGCTGCTGCGCGCGCGCGGCGTGGGCCAGGTCACCGGCACCTCGACGTACAACCACCTCGGCATCTACGCGCGGCTCTACCCGCGCACCGAGGCATGCCCCAACCCCTTCAAGGCCGAAGAGGCGGCGCTGTGGCTCTCGTCGCGCGAAGACATGACGGCGCGCGTGCTGGGCCTCGGTACGCAGGAGATCTCGTACCGCGTCGACGACGGCTTCTGGTCGACGTGGCGGCAGGCCGACGCGTTCGGTCAGGCCATCGTCGAGCACCCGCGCCTCAAGCTGAAGGGCCGACACGTGGTCGAAGTGCGAGGCGCCGACGGACGAATCGGTCGCCTCGAGCTTCAGTAGTACGGCGCTGGAGACGGGTCGCGCGTCCACTCCCGGCCGCGCTGCAGCACGCCCACCCGACGGCCCTTCGCGAGCCACTGCCGCACCGCGCGCAGCGCCTTCTCCTTCTGCGCCTCACGCACGTGCCACGGCACCCAGCGATCGACCGGCTCGGGCACCAGCGACAACGAGCGCAGCGACACGAGGTTCGGAGAGGCGAGCTCCCTCGGCTCGTGCTGGGTGAGGTTGGCGACGAGGCGCTCGACCGTCGCCCAGGCGCGCAAGCCGGCGTCACCACCGACGAGGGTGGTCGACGCCTCGACGACGAAGCCGTGCGACCAGACGTCGGTGCCCGGCACGATGACGTCGCGCAGGCGGCCGAGAAAGTGCGCGCGGTGACGGTCGAGCAGCTTCTGCGAACGCTTGCGCGCGCGGGCCGAGGTCTCGAACTGCAGCATGATGAACTCGCCGCGCGGGTCGTTCTGCTCGATCAACGCGTCGGCGAGCACGAGCCGTCGAGACAGCTCCGCCGGAGCGGCCCACACCGCCTCGAACATCTCGCTGATGGGCTCTGAGGCGAACATGGCAGCACCGTGGCCGTCTGACTCGCGACGCGCCCGGTGACTGACGACTTGGGTAAGGTGCGCGCACGCATGCGAAGGCTCCTCCTGTTTCCCCTGCTCGCCCTCACCGCCTGCACCAGCATCGTCACGCGGTACGGCGGCAAACGTTCGGCGAAGGACGACGCGCACGAAGCCGACGGAGCGCTGATGCTCAACGGGCAACGTGTCTCGGTGAAGTGGTCAGACGGAGACAGCTTCACCTTCGTCGACGGCCCCTACGCGGGTCAGGGCACGCGGCTCGTCGGCTACAACACGCTCGAGTCGTACGGCCCCGTGCACCGCTGGGGTTCGTGGGAGCGAGAGGAGCTGTTCACGCTCACGAAAGGTGATGCGCAGGTCTGTGCCTCGCAGGCGTGGGAGTGCACGACCGAAGGCAAACCCGACGCCTACAACCGCGTGCTCGTCGACTGCCCGAAGCTGGCGCTCGAGATGGTGCGCAAGGGCCGCGCGCTCGCCTACGCCGTGAAGGGCAAACCCGACCGCGTCGTGCTCGATGCGATGCACCAGGCGCAGCGCGCGCGTCGCGGCATCTGGGAGAAGGGCGTGCCGAAAGACCTGATCACCGCCCTGCACTCCTTCGCCGAGAACCAGGGCACCGAATACAAGTCGTCGTCGAACCGCATTCTCGACACGCACACCGGAGAAGCGTTCCTGCGCAGGCACACCGACTTCTACCAGCTGTGTGAAGAGGTCTGCCTGAACGACTCGTGCATGGTCTACGTGCCGTTCGATCGCCGTTACAAGAACCAGCCGGCGTGCCTCATCGGTGAGTGATGATCGCCGACGAGAAGCGCGCGCTCAGGAAGCAGCTCGAGACCGCGCGTGACGGGTTGGTGAGCGCCGAGGCGGCGCTGCGAGCTGCCGAGCGGTTTCCCCTCGAGCGGCTTCCACGAGTCGTCGCCGGCACGTTCCCGATGCGCAGTGAACTCGACCCGCGGCCGTTGATGAAGCGGCTCGAAGCGCTGGGTGCGACGCTCGCGCTGCCACGCACACCGAAGAAGGGCCAGCCGCTCGTCTTTCATCGGTGGAGCTTGGACACCCAGTTCGTGACGAGCCGCTTCGGCGTGACCGAGCCCGTGCCCGAGACGCCCATCGTCGAGCCCGACCTGCTGCTGGTGCCGTTGCTCGCCTTCGACCCGACCGGAGCGCGGCTCGGGTACGGCGGCGGGTTCTACGACGTGACGCTCGAGACGCTGCGGCGCACGCGTTCGGTCTTCGCCGTGGGTTTCGCGTACGCAGGGCAAGAAGTGCCGACGCTCCCGACGGAGCCGCACGATCAACGCCTCGACGCGGTGTTGACCGAGCGTGAGTGGCGACTGTTCCCACGGTAGGCTGCGCCACATGCGCGCTCTCGTGGTGATGCTGCTGCTGGCGTCGTCTGCTTTCGCCGAAGATCGACCGCTGTACTTCACGCGTCCGCTGAAGGCCGAAGATGTCGCCGGCCGCTCGCTGAGAGAGCTGACGCTGATGCGCAACTGGATCTACGCACGTCGCGGCAACGAGTTCCGCCGGGCGTGGCTGCGCGACTTCTTCACGCAGCAGAAGTGGTACCAGCCGAACCAGGCCGCGTTCCTGTCGGAGGGCTGGAAGAACCTCAGCGACGACCAACCGGCCGACTGGGCGCGCGACGACAAGAACGCCGAGGTCATCGCCGAGTACGAGTCGTCACTCACCACCGAGCAGCTGAACGCGATGCGTGACGCCGTTCGTGCGCGCGCCAAGAGCGCGAAGCCCGAAGACCTCATCGAGCTGAAGCTGCTCTCGATTCGGCTCGGTGGCTGGGCGGGCGAGGGCGACGCTCCGGCGAGCCTCAACCCGCTCGAGAACCCGAAGCGCCTCGACGGGCTGCTCAAGCTGAGCGACCTCGACGATCTCTCGCCGCGAGACCTCAAGCTGCTGCGCAACACCATCTTCGCGCGCAAGGGCCGGCCCTTCGAGACGCCGTTGGTGAAGGGGCACTTCAAGACGGTCGCCTGGTACGAGGTGAACCCGAAGTACTCAGACAAGCTGCTCACCGACGTCGACAAGAAGAACGTGAAGCTCATTCAGTCGCTCGAGAAGCAGCTCAAGCGAGAGGCCGAATCGAACTTCATGGTCGCGGCCTGATAGGCCGCACGGTCCCCCGGGCGGGGATCAAAAGTCAGCGCGATGCAGGGTCTTGTTGGTGAGCACCGACCCGAGCGACTCGAGGAGCGCCAGGTCGAGGCTCGCGTCGTCGGGCAGTCGTGCACGTGCCCCGTGCAGGCCTGCACGCACGGGAACGGCCGTCGCTTTCGTCAGCGCGCGGCCGTCGAGCTCGAGTCGAATGAGCAGGCCTTCGTCTTCCGTCGTGCAGTCGCAGTCGAAGGCGAGGTTGCCGAGCCCCCACGCGATGACCGTGGAGCCGCGGCGCTCGACGGCTCCGATGGCGTGACTCCCGTGGGCCAGCACGGCCGAGGCTCCGGACTTCACAGCGAGGTCGACGGCTTCACGGAGCGACGGATCTGGCAGGTAGAGCGGCTCCGCGAGCACGTGGAACAACACGATGACTGGCCGATGCGTCGAGAGCTGCATCTGCAGATCAGTGGGAACGCCCTTCGAGAGATCGACCTGCAGCATCGTCGAGGTGTGACCGAGCGGAGCAATGCCGACGGACTCCAACGCCTTCGTCGTCCACGTCGGGTCATCACCGTCGAGCGCGTGGTTGTTGTCGATGCCCGCAGCGATGACGTTGGCGGCCTTCAATCGCACAGCAGCGTCGGGCGGATTGAAGAGCGCCTGCGCGGACGACGGCCTCGACTGCGGCGAGATCGGTCCTTCGAGGTTCACGACGAGCGGACCATCGAGCCGAAGGTCTTCCAGCGCCGCGCCGCCGCGTTGCCCGAAGTGCACGTCTCCACCGAACCAGAGCACGCGCGGTCGTTCGGGCGTCACGCCGCGATGACAGCCAGCGAGCAGCAGCAGCAGCGCGAGTCTCACGGGCGCCAGACGAGATGCACCGCGCTCGAGGGACAGGCGTGCGCGAACTCCTCCGACTTCGAGAGGGCGAGCGAGACCGATTCACGAGGCGCCGCGACGAAGCCCTTCTTCAGGAAGTAGTCGCGCGCGGTCGTCGTGAGCAGGGACACCGAAACGAGCCCGAGCTTTCGCGCTTCGGCGAGCCGTTCTTCGACGAGCGCCGCGCCGATTCCGGTTCCTGCGTGGGACGGCTCCACCGCCACCGAGCGCAAGAGCCCGTCGTCACCGTGACGTTCGAGGCCGGCGACGCCGACCAGCTTCGAGCCTTCGACCGCGACGACATACGCACCGGGAAACTGCGCTGCATCGGTCGGCAGCTTCAGCGCCGCGAGCAGCGCTTCGACGCTCGCCCAATCGTCGGGCTTCGCCTGACGCAGCCGCCACGACGACGACCAGCCGAACTCCACGGGCAGATCGCCGAGGCGCTCGACCCGCGAGTCGCCATCGAGCTTCAGCCCGATGAACCGAACGCCCGCCGAGCCCGCGGACTGCCGGTCGTACTTCGAGTCACCGACCATCACTGCATCAGTCGGAGCGACCTTCAGCTCCTTCAATGCGAGCTGAACGAGATCAGGCGCCGGCTTCGCGTTCGCCACCCGATCGGCCGTCGCGCGCACTTCGAACAGGTGCGCGAGCCTCGCGTGCTCGAGAATCGCCTTCGTCAGCGGAGCCACGGTGTTGGTCACGAGCGCGACCTGAAGGCCCCGCGCCCGCAGCGCCTCGACCACCGGCCCCGCTTCGGGGTTCACCCACATCGCGTCGAGGTGCTTCACGAACTCCGAGACGTAGAAGGCGTCGAGCTGAGCGACGGTGCACGACAGGCCGAACACCGGAATGTCAGCCGCCGTGCCCTGGCCGAAGGTCGGGAAGAACTCCTCGCGCGTGATGGCGCGATTTCGAAACCGCACGCCCGCCGCCTCGACGACGCGAAACCAGACCTCCTCGCTCCGAACGAGGACCCCATCCATGTCGAAGAGAACGGCGCGCATGCGTCAGAACGTCTTCGCGTCGATGACGAAGCGGTACTTCACGTCGTTCTTCACCATGCGCTCGTAGGCGACGTTGATGTCGCCGGCCTTGATGACCTCGACGTCGGCGCCGAACTGGTGCTGCGCGCAGAAGTCGAGCACGTCTTGCGTCTGCTTCATGTTGCCGATGCTCGAGCCGGCGAGGCGGCGGTTGCCTCCGATGAGCGAGAACGCGGCGACGGGTGACGGCTTCGGAGGAACGCCGACGACCACCATCGCGCCGCGCGGGCGGAGCAGGTTCAGGTACGCGTTGTAGTCGTGCTCGGCCGAGACGGTGTCGATGATGAGGTCGAAGCGGCGCGCCAGCTTCCTGAACGTCGCCTTGTCGGTCGAGAGCTCGAAGTTCGCAGCGCCCAGGCGTTTCGCGTCGGCCTGCTTGCTGAGCGAGGTCGAGAGCAGCGTCACCTCGGCGCCCATCGCCGCCGCGAGCTTCACCGCCATGTGGCCCAACCCGCCGAGGCCGACCACCGCGACCTGATCGCCCTTCTTGCAGCCCCACTCCTGCAGCGGAGAGAACGTCGTGACGCCCGCGCACAGCACCGGCGCCGCAGCGAACGGGTCGAGGCCGGCGGGCACCTTCACGACGAAGTGTTCGGTGACGACGATGTGCGTGGAGTAGCCGCCGTAGGTCGGCGTCGTGCGATCCATCTCGGTGCCGTTGTACGTCCACGCGGGCGTCTTCTCGCAGAACTGCTCGTCACCATGCGCGCACGGGTGGCAGGTGCGGCACGAGTCGACCATGCAGCCGACGCCGGCCATGTCGCCGACCTTCAGCCGCTTCACGTTGGCGCCGACCTGCGTGACCTTTCCGACGATCTCGTGGCCGGGCACCATCGGGTACTTCGCCGGGCCCCACTCGCTGCGAGCCTGGTGAATGTCGGAGTGACAGATGCCCGACGCGATGATCTCGATGAGCACGTCGTTGGGCCCGACGTCGCGGCGATCGACCGTGAAGGGAGCGAGGGGCTGGGTAGCGGCAGTGGTGGCGTAGGCGCGAGCTTTCATGGCGCGCACCTTGCCAACGACCGACGGCTTTTGCCGCCGAAACCGTGTCGGGTGCCCATTCGGCGAGGTCGAGTGGCACGACCGCGACAAGACCTGTCGTTTCTGTGCCACTCGGCGACCGGTAGAGTGTTCGCGTGCTGCGTTCGGGTGACGAGACCGCTGGGTTCGAGCTCGCGACGCCGCCCGTGCCCGAGCACCTCAACCGCTTCGTGAGCTCGTGGACCGGCTATCGCGAATGGAGTCCTGCTCCGGTTCGACGTGTCGAGTTCCCCACCGGCCGAGCAGTGCTGATCTTCGAGTTCGGTCCGCCGCTCGGGGTCGGGCGAGCAGACGCTGCGCTCGTTCATCACGGAGGGTTCTTCGCGGGCATCGACGATGCGCCCTCGGTGACCGTGTTCCAGCGAGCGCAGGCCGGTGTGCAGGTGAACCTGACGGTGACTGGTGCGCTCGCCTTCGCAGGTGCGCCGCTCGCGCGAGCAGTGGCCAGCCTGAACGACCTCGGTCTTCGCCGCAGTCTTGGCGAGCAGCTCGCTGACTCGACGTGGAGCGAGCGGTTTCGACTCGTCACTCGAACGCTCGAGGCGAAGTTCGCGGCCGCGCGAGAACCGTCACGACTGCTCACCTGGGCGACCGAACGCATCGACGCGGTCTACGGAGCGCTCCGCATCGACGACCTCAGCGACGAGCTGGGCTTCAGCCGCAAACACCTGCACGCGAAGTTCCTCGATGAGCTCGGGCTCTCGCCGAAACGCTACGCCGACGTTCGCCGTTTTGCGCGCGTGATGGAGCGGCTGCGCGCGAAGTCGTTCCGCGATCTCGCGACCCTCGCCCTCGAGCTGGGCTATTCGGACCAGTCGCATCTCACGCGAGAGGTGAAGCGCTTCACCGGCAACTCGCCGACCGCGCTCACGCTCGACGATCCGCTCTCGCTCGCCGTCAACGCTGCGCCGGAGTGAGGTGCGTGAGCACGCATCTCCAGACACCGTCGCGCCGCTCGTAGACGTCGGTGACCCACTCGTCGGCCTGCATCGGCGCACCGCGGAACGTGCCGGTGTTCTGTCCACGCCCCGTCACGTACGCCACCTCGCCCATCACCTTCGCGCAGACGGCCTGCTTGCTCATCGTCGCGTGCGTCAGCACTCCGGCGCCGATGACCTGAAGAATCGTCTCTTTACTCAACGGGCCCGACTCGGGCGTCACCAGCTTCCAGTCGTCGCTGATGCACGCGGCGATGCGCTGCACGTCGTTCGAGATCATCGCCTCGTTGAACGCGTCTTCGAGCGCGATGAGGAACTCAGGAATCGGCTCAGACATCGTCGCTGCTCCTCGGCCGGTGCGTCGTGCCCGGAGCCGGTGTCAGGTACAGCGCCGTGAACGGCTCGATGACGTTCGCGGTGTGCGGCACGCCGGCCGGGTTGATGATCGCCTCATTCGGGCCCACCACGACGCGAACGCGCCTGCCGTCAGGCAGCTCCTGAATGAACTCCGCGCGGCCCTTCGTCACGATGACGACCTCGTCACCTGCCGGGTGCGTCTCCCAGACCGGCCAGTGTTTGTCCGAGACCGCGAGGCTCACGAGCCGGCCGGGCGCTCCAGGAGCACAGTGCGCGGCGATGTAGTCGTCGTACCCATTCTCGAAGCCGGGCAACGGCACCGCCCCGACGTGCGAGTCCAGGTGAACGGCATCTCTCTCGAGGCGAAGCGGTTCGTTCATGCCGGCCTTGTACGCACGCATCGCCGACCCGGCTTGAAGGAATGTCACCTCGCCGAGTGGCACGAAGACGACACACCCTGTCGCGGCGGTACCACTCGAATCGTGCAAGATGACCGCATGGACTTTCGCTTCTGCCCGCGCTGCGCCACCGCCCTCGTCGAGAAGACCGCCGGAGGAAAGGCCCGCCCCTCGTGCCCGAAAGAGGGCTGCGGCTTCGTCTTCTGGGGCAACCCCACGCCCGTCGTCGCGGCCATCATCGAGCACGAAGGTGCCGTGCTGCTCGCCCGCGGCCGTGGCTGGCCCGAGAAACTGTTCGCCCTCGTCACCGGCTTCCTCGAAGCGAACGAGACGCCGGAAGCCGCGGTGCTGCGTGAAGTGAAAGAGGAGACCAACCTCGACGCGAAGCTCGTCTCGCTCGTCGGCGTCTACCCGTTCGAGATGCGCAACGAGCTCATCATCTGCTTCCACGTCACCGCCGACGGCCCCATCACGCTCTCGGACGAGCTCGAAGCGACGAAGCACATTCCCAAAGAGAAGCTGAAGCCCTGGCCCTTCGGCACCGGCATGGCCGTCAAAGACTGGCTCGCCCGCGGAGGCCTCTTCCCTGAACGCACCGCGCCGAGCCTCTGACGCCCTGCCCTTGCGCGCCTGCCGACGCTCGTGACAGACGCGCCCTCGTGCGAACTCCATTCCGTTGGGTCGGTTTGTTTCTCCTCGGCGCGGGCTGCATGGCGCCCGAGGGCATGGGCCTGTCGAAGACGCCCGAAGGCGCTGGCCCGACGGTGACGTTCGACCCGTTCCACCGGCCGCTGCCCGAGATTCCACTGCCGAACGACTTCGCGACGCGCTTCGACGCGCTGTCTCCGACGAAGCGGCGGCTCAACGCCTCGATGCTCGCGCCGACGGCCTGGGAGCAGCGCACCCGTGAAGGCCTCGACGCGCTCGACGG
>JAACJQ010000332.1 GCA_016879935.1 Archangiaceae bacterium
GCAGCTCGCCGAAGTGAAGGCGTACCACCAGCCTCGCTACACCGTTTCGTTCATCGACTTCATCGTCACGCCGATCGTGTTGGCGTTGATGGTGCGCTTCGCGACGCGGCCGCTGTGGCGGGTGAGTGAACGAATCGGCGCGAAGATCGGCTCGTCGTCACTCGCACTGCTCAAGGTACCGACGAAGTTGTGGAACGGAACGGGCTGGGCGGCGGCGCTGGTGTTCGCCCTGCTCTTCTTCGGGCTCTACACGTTGCTCGATCTGCCCGCCGACATCTGGTTCGGGTACTTCCACGAGCACTCGCATGGACTGTCGCGCGCGACGCCCGCGGTCTTCATCGTCGACATGCTGAAGGGGAAGCTGCTCTTCGCCGGGGCCGTGGGCTCGCTCGTGTTCGGGCTCTTCGGGCTCGCGCGCCGCACGAGGCACTGGTGGTGGCTGCTGGGTGTGACGGCGTCTGTGCTGATGCTGGTCTCGACGGCCATCGATCCCTATCGAAACCGGATCTACGTCGACCAGACGCCGCTCGCCGCGGGAGCCCTTCGCGAACGAATCACCGCCCTGATGACGAAGGCCGGAATCGACTTTCGCGACGTGATGGTCGAACACACGGCCTCGCGCACGGTTCGACTGCAGGCCTACTTTGCGGGCACCGGGCCGACGCGAACGATCGTGCTGAACGACTCGCTGCTCGCCGGGCTTTCGGAAGACGAAGTGATCGCGACGGTCGCGCACGAGGCAGGGCACGTGAACGAGCCGCGCTGGCCAGGCCGAATCGCGTCGTCGTTCGTGTTGATCGCGTTTCTCTTCGCGGTGGAGTGGTTGTTTCGCCGCTCCGCTGCGCGTCACTGGTTCGGCATCGAGGAGCGCGCAGACGTTCGCACGCTGCCCGTCGTGGTGTTGCTGTTCACCTTCGGGTTGATGCTCGGAAATCCCATCAGCGGCGCGGTGTCTCGAGAACGTGAGTACGGCGCCGATCGCTATGGCATCGCGCTGACGGGAGACGTTGCCGCCTTTCGTTCGATGCTGGTGAAGGCGGCGCGCACGAACAAGATGGATCCGGATCCGCCGAGGTGGGCCGTGCTGCGAGGCATGTCGCATCCACCCATCGGTGAGCGCGTCGAGGCCTTGGGGCGCTGAAACTGCGAGCCGTGCGCGGCTGACGTTGCCCAGACGCCAACCGCGCACGGCCTCCGACCCCGCCCTTCACGCCGCCCGAGAGGTAGCGAGAATCGACTTCGCGCGAGCCGTGAGTTCGGCGTGCTCCGCGCGAGTGTCTTTCGCCACCATCTTCAACGCCTCCAGCCCTTCCCCGTTCCCCCCCTTCAACTGCAACAGTCCGAGTCGCATCCACGCGTCGACGTTGCGCGGCTCCCGCTTCGTCGCCTGCGTGAAGGCCTGAATCGCGTCGTCCACGAGGCCCTGCTGCTCGTAGACGGCTCCCAGCGCGTACCAGTAGCCGGGGCTGCGCGGGTTCAGCGTGACGAGCCCTTCGAGAATGACGCGCGCTTCACCGAGCTGTCCCTGGCGCGCCATCTCGAGGCCCTGCTCCGCCCACTCGACGCCCTGATCGAAGGTGATGCCGAACGTCTGAGCGAAGGTGGGCGTGGTGCCGTCGAGACCGATGAGGTTCTTGAGATCGAGTCGCATGGTGGCCTCAGCGCATGTTCCGGAGGGCCGCCGCGGCCATGTCGTTGAACATCTTCGACATGTTCGACTGCATCTCCTGCTGCTGTTTCATCATCTGCATCAGCGCAGAGAGACCGGCCTGGAACTTCGCGATCTCGGAGTTGATGAGCGAGATGGCGCCCTGGTCCCCGCGAGCCGCAGCGCTGGCGAGATCTGACTGAAGGGCCTCGAGCTTGTTCTGGCAGTACTGCAGGCCGTCCTGCATGCGGCCTTCGCCTGTGGTTGCCGACGAGGAGAAAGCAGGCACCTTGTTCGAGTTCTCCAGCGCCTTCGCGCGGAACTCGTCAGGCGATGATTGTGGTGCCTTCGCACCATCAGTCGGCGACGCACCGCTGGTTCCGCCCGTGCCGCTGGTTCCGCCCGTGCCGCCAGTGTTCGAGGTGCCCGTCGATGCATTCGACTGGGTGGTCGGAACTGTGCCGGGCGCGGGCGGCGGGTTCGGCGGAGAGCCCGGATGCGGAGGGACGGTGACGTGCTTCTGCTTCAAGCTTCGATTCGACGCAGCCTCAGCGCCTGCTTTGACTGCAGCATCGCGCATGTCATTGGTGTTCATGCACCCGCCCCAGTCGGGCAGCTTTGGTGCTGGAACCTTGTCCCAGTTCGCGAGGATGAACTCGGCAGCCGAGCGCTGGCCAGGGTCCGACGACGCCAGAAGCGTTCTGAGTTCATCCTTCGAAAGATGTGCGTCACCAGCCAGACCGTGAGTCGTTACCTTCAGGAGCGAGTTCCTCATCTCGTCCCAGAATGCAGCCTTCTGCTCGAGCGGTTCGTTCGCTTGGTCAATCGCCGCGTTCTGCGCGTTGGCAGCGTTGTGGGCAGCGAGGTCGGCTTCGTACTTGGCCAGAGCGGCCTCGTACTTTTCCATCGCTTTCGCATACGCCTGATCAGCGGCCGAAGGCGGGGTCCCATGGCCCAGCTCGGACGGGGCGGGCTTGGGCGCCTGGGGAAAGACGTTTCTGGCCAAGTTCGCCATCTTCTCGGCGCGGGCCTCCAAGCTCTCTGACTTCACGAGTTGGTTGCCTGGGGCTTTGGACGCGTTCGTGTTGACGACGCCTTCGGTGTCGGTGTCTTGAGTGGCATTGGTACCGACAGCGCTTCCGGCGACAAGTTGGGCTGCTCTCGAGAGATCCATGGTCGTTCTCTTTGGGGTAGGTCGGCTTGATTGCCGGGTGACGGGCGCTTGTGCAGTGGCCGCGCCAAACCGCTTCCCGAACCGATCCAATCGGTTACCCGCTCGAATCTCCCAGCCGAGACGAGCCGCCCGTTTCCGGGTCCGCTCGTCGAGACGCTCGCAAGTTCGGCAGCTCTAACAACGCGATCGCACTCACCTGCTCCGCTGGCACTCGGCTCGCTCTGGCGGCCTCCACCATTCGCTTCTCTGGAGACCGCACATGTCGATTCAGCCAGTCAATTCCTCACCCGTCGCTCAGCCCACCGAGCCGATCGAATCCACGAGGCCACAGCACGCATCGAACGCCGCCGGCGACGCTGCGATTCACACGCTCGGAGCTCACGTCGCGCAGTCGCTCTTCGACTCCATCATCACGCCGCTGACTGCTGGTCCGAACGCTCCGCCGCCCGACTTCTCGAAGCTGCTCCTCGGGCTGATTCCGATCGCGGGCCCCCTGATCCTTCTCGCTGATGCGTTCTCGAAGGTCGGTCACTTCGGTGGTCAGGGACAGCAGAACGCCAACGCCTCTGTCATCACCGATCGCTCCAGCCCGAACCACCGCTCGAGCAGCTCCGTCACCTCGGGCAACGGTCAGATCCGCGGCAGTGCGATCGAAGAAGCTCGCATCGAAGACTCCATCGAAGACAGCTTCGGCGACGAGAAGAACGGAGGCAGCGGCAAGCTGACCGGAAGTGCCTCTGCCGGCGTTCGTGCTGACGGCACGGCCGGCTTCACCTCGAAGGGCGCTCGTGCTTCAGGTGGTGTCGGCGCCGAGGCCCGGGTCTCGGTCACCGCGGAAGGCGAAGTTCACGGCGACGCCGGCCGCGCGAGCGGCAGCGCCACGGCCTACGCCCGCGCCCACGCCGAAGCGAAGGGCAGCGCAGAGATCGATGTCACGAAGGGCCTCACGGTTGGTGGAGAAGCGGCGACTGGTGCCGAAGCTGGAGCGAAAGCCCAAGTCTGCGCCGAGACCGCGCCCATCGTCTCCTTCGGTGGCTACGATGTGAAGGCCGGCGCCAAGGCTGATGGCTACGCAACGAGCGGCGCCGGAGCGAGCTGCAACGCCGAAGCGACCGCCACCTTCAACCCGCCCGAGGTCGTCGGTCAGTTCGGCGGCCGCGCCTTCGCCGGAGCCCGAGCGGGCGCTCACGCCAGCATCGGCACCGGCCCGTTCAAGCTCGACGTCGGAATCGACGCTCGCGCAGGTGCCGGCGTCGAATACGGCGGCACGTTCAGCTTCAAGGACGGCAAGCTCGAGGTGAAGGGCTTCGCCGGCATCGCGGCTGCTGTCGGTCTCGGCACCAACTTCAACCTCTCCATCGACTTCAACCAGCTCGGCGCGATGGTGGCGGGAATCTTCGGACAGGTCGCGATGGACGCTCCGAAGGGCAGCCCCGGCCAGGTCGCGGCCTCAGGCATTTCGGACTTCGTGAAGATGGCCACGCCGTTCGTCGCGCAGGCGGCGGCTGAGCATTCGAACGTCGACCTCCTCAAGGGCCAGGGCGCGTACAAGGAAGACGTCACCGCGCAGACGAAGCGTGACGAGCCTGCGAGCGAGCTCTCCCAGAAGGAGCTCGACGCCCGCACCGAGCGAGACCTCAAGCGCCAGAAGGACGCGCTCGATCGCGACCTGAATCGGCTGGGCGGTGGTCCTCGCTCCACGCTCAACAACCCCATCGTCTGACTCTTCGAAAGGAACCCACGCCCATGAACTCGAACGCCATGAACGCCCTGATGTCGCAGGCCGAGACGTACGTCACCCAGCGGGACTTCGATCGCGCGACCGCGATCGTTCACGAAGCCAAGAAGCTCGAGCCCCAGTCCATCGAGCCCGACGCGATGATGGCAAGCCTCGCGCTCCATCTCGGCAAGCTCGACGACGCCCAGACGATCCTCGACGGGATCATTCAGCGTCAGCCGAAACACGCGCGCACTCGCATGCTCCGTGGGTTGGTGCACGAGGCGAAGCAGCAGTTCGAAGACGCGCTGAAGTCCTTCGAGCTCGCGACGCGCTTCGCTCCGGAGTCGATGCCTGCCTGGTTCAACCGCGGCCGCCTCATGCTCCGTCGTGAGCGCGTCGCCGAAGCCGCGATCGCATTCGAGAAGGCCGCCGAGCTCGCGCCCGACAACGTCGCCGTGCTCGCCGCGTGGGCCCAGACGCTCGTGAAGCTCGGCTACGCGCGCCGCGCCGCGAACGTGTACCTGCGCTGCATCGAGCAGAACGTCGCCAACCCCTTCTTCCTCATCGAACTCGCCGACCTGCTCGTGAACGCGGGTGAGCGGCCCCTCGCCGAAGAGGTGCTCGCTGCCGGTTCGCGCGTGTACGAGAGCCAGGGCCTGTTCGAGTCGAAGCTCGCCGCGATGGCATTGCAGCGCTCGGAACCAGACGTCGCGGTCCGTCATGCGCGCGAAGCAGTTCGTCGTCAGCCGGAGTCCATCGAGTTCCTGCTCGCGCTCGCCGTCGTCGAGACCATGCGGCTCAAGCTCGACGAGGCGCGTGGTGCCGCAGAGAAGGCGCTCAAGCTCGAGCCCACCAACTGGAAGGCGAACCACCAGCTCGGGATCATCTTCGAGGCGGCAAAGCTGAAGGAAAAGGCGTGCTCGTTCTATCGACGCGCCATCGAGCTCGCGCCGAAGGAGTGGCAGCCGAGGAACAACCTCGCTGTGCTGTTGATGGAGGCGAAGACCGCTCCCGCTTCGAAAGAAGCGCTCGTGCAGCTCGAGGAAGCAGCGAAGCTCCAGGGTGCGTCGGCGACCGTGCACTACAACCTCGCGCTCGCCCGCATGCAGAACAACCTGAAGGCGCGTGCGAAAGAGGCGGCCTCGCTCGCCTCGACCCTCGGCGTGGCAGGCAACCCCATCGCGAACATGGCCTCGGAGCTGACCGCCGCGCTCGCCTGACCTCAAACGCTCGCGGGAACGACCCGTCGGGCTAAGGTGCCCAACCGCGAATGCGTGCGATGGGCCTCGATGTCGGGACGAAGACCGTTGGCGTGGCGGTGGCCGACGAGCTGGGCTTCACCGCGCAGCCCATCACCGTCATTCGCCGCAGCAACCTGAAGGCCGACCTCTCGGAGCTGATTCGCCTCGCTCAGGATCGCGAGGTCGATCGCTTCGTGATCGGCCTTCCGCTGAACATGGACGGCTCCGAAGGCCCTCGCGCGCAGGCGACCCGGAAATTCGGTGACGCGCTCGCGAAGGCTTCGAACCTCACCATCATCTATCAGGACGAACGCCTCACCACCGTCGCGGCCGAGCGCTCACTGCTCGAGGCCGACGTCTCGCGGAGCAAACGTCGCGAGGTGATCGATCAGGTCGCCGCGTCTCTCATCTTGCAGGGCTGGCTCGATGCGCAGCCCAGGAGCCAGTCGTGAAGAAGGTGCTCATCGGGTTGGTGGTCGTGCTGGTGCTGGGCGCGGCTGGCGCAGCAGGAGTCTGGTACTGGCTCGAGACGCGGCTCACGGAGTTCGCGGCGGCTCCGTTCGGCACGAGTGCTCCAGTGACCGTGTCGATTCCTCCCGGCACGAACCCCAAGGGCGTCTCGACCCTGCTCGCGAAGGCTGGCGTCGTGAGCGATGGTGACCTCCTCTACAACTGGCTCCGGCGCGAGAAGCTTGGCCCGAAGCTCAAGGCCGGCGAGTATGAGTTCGTCGGTCCGCTCACGCCGCCGCAAGCCATCGAGAAGCTCATCAAGGGTGAGGTGAAGGTCTATCGCTTCACGGTGCCCGAGGGCCTGCGGTGGGAAGAGATTCTGCCGATCGTCGCCAACAGCGACCTCAAGCTCGATCTCGAGAAGCTCAAGGCGCTCGTCGCCGACAAGGCGTTTCTCAAGCGCGCTGGCGTTCCTGCACCGGCGATCGAGGGCTTCCTCTTCCCCGACACGTACACGTTCCCCAAAGGTGTCTCGGAGGAGCAGGTGCTGCGGAAGATGGTCGAGAGCACGCTCGAGACGGTGAAGAAGGCCACGCGAAAACCGGGCGTCGAACTCGACCTGCTTCAGGCCGTCACGCTGGCATCGATCGTCGAGAAAGAGACGGGCGCCGTCGAGGAGCGCCCGAGGATCTCATGCGTGTTCCACAACCGCATGAACCACCCCGAAGCCGAGACGAAGGGAAAGCTCGAGACCGACCCGACGGTCATCTACGCGAAGATGCTCCGCACCGGGACGTACTCGAAGAACATCACCAAAGAGGACCTGCTCACGCCGCACCCGTACAACACGTACAAGATCAAAGGCCTCCCGCCGGGACCTATTGCGAACCCGGGTGCTGCAGCGATCGCCGCAGCGCTCAACCCCCTCGATTGCCCTGACTACTTCTTCGTCTCGAAGAACGACGGTACGCACGTCTTCTGTCCCACCTGGGAGTGTCACACGGCGCAGGTGCAGAAGTGGCAGGTCGAGTACCACCGCAAAGGCAACGGTGGAGGTTCGGGGGGCGCAGGCGGATCCGATGCGGGCGGGACTGACGCTGGAACCAAGTCAGACGCGGGGACCAGGTCGGGCAACTAACGCTCGTACAGCGTCACCGGGCCCGAGCGAACGACCTCACGCCACTGCTGACCAGCGAACGAGGGTGTGAGTTCACCGCCGTCGAAGAGCACCAGCCAACGCGCACCAGGCGCGATCACCGTCTCGAACGAGGCAGCCCGCTTTCGCCCAACCTGCTTGAACGGAAGCCCGCATTCGAACGCGAGCTGAATGTCGTCGAAGCCACGTGGATCGACATCAACCGCAACGATGTCCGCCGATGGTGAGGCGCGTTCCCTCAATGCCTGAACGACCTCGCGCAAGTGCGGATCGTTGAGCGACAAACCGCTGATGGCGCGAAACGAGTTCGCCCACTGCCAATCGGCGCGAGCGGC
>JAACJQ010000049.1 GCA_016879935.1 Archangiaceae bacterium
CGACCTGAGCGAAGCCGAGGCGAGCGCGCAGGCCGAGCGCACGGTGCCAACGGGCCGCTTCGTCGTGGCTGCGTCCAACGTCTTCGGCCGCCTGCACGTCGCGCCGCTCATGTGCCGCTACCTCGTGAAGTACGCCGCGGTGCAGGGCGAGCTCATGCTCGGCGACCGCCCCTTGAACCTCGTCGAAGACGGCGTCGACGCGGCGGTGCGCATCGGCAGGCTCGCCGACTCCACGCTGGTGGCGCGCGCCGTCGGAGCGACCCGCCGCGTCGTCGTCGCGTCACCGCAGTACCTCGAGCGCCACAAGCCGAGTCGCCGGCCCGAGGCGCTCTCGTCGCATCAGCTCATTCACTTCACCGCGCTCGACGCTGCACCGGTGTGGAGCTTCGAGCGCAGAGGCGAGACGACCACCGTTCCGCTCCGGCCGTCGTTCGCCACCAACCGCGCCGACGCCGCCATCGGTCACGCGCTGCTTGGTGGCGGCCTCACGATGGTGCTCGGCTATCAAGTCGTCGACGCGGTGCGCGCGAAGCGCCTGCAGGTGGTGCTCGAGGACCATGAGCCGCCGCCGCTGCCGATTCACGTCGTCTACCCGTCGACGAAGCTGCTCTCGGCCAAGGTGCGCGCCTTCGTCGACCTCATCACCACGACCTGCGACTGGCAGTTCACCGACTTCTGAAACGAAACAGCCCCCGCGCTCGAGAAGAGCACGGAGGCCGTTCGCTTCACCTTCGACTGATCAGCTCAGAACTGGTTCCACAGGAACTGGTTCGTCACCTCGTGGTGGAACTGAATCTCGGGGATCTTGATCTGCGAGCCCAGCGCCTTCGGGCAGCGGTCGGCCTGCATCTGCTTGAGCTCGGCGAACTTGCCCTGCACCGCCTCGCCCAGCACCTCGGTCATGAACTTCGAACCCTTGTAGAGGCGAATCGCGTCGTAGATGTTGTCGGGCAGGAAGCGCGTACGGCTGCGCTTGCTCTCGTCGGCCGTCGTCTCCGAGCCCGCGCCTTCGAGGGCGGTGCGCATGAGCGAGTAGAAGACGAGGTACGGGTTCGCGTCGGGCGCCACGCTGCGCACCTCGATGCGGGCCGAGCGCTCGTTGCCGGTGGGGATGCGCACCATCGCGCCGCGGTTGTTCGGCGACGCCTTGATCTGGTTCGGCGCCTCGTAGTGCGGGTCGAGCCGGCGGTACGCGTTCACCGACGGGTTCAAGATGAGACAGAGGTCGTCGGCGTTCGTGAGAATGCGGTCGATGGCGTCCCAGCCCGACTTCGAGAGGCCGTCCTGGCCCTTCGCGTCCCAGTACTGGTTCTTGCCGGCCTTCGAGAACGACATGTTCGTGTGCATGCCGTTGCCGTTCACGCCCGTGACAGGCTTGGGCAGGAACGACGCGGTCATGCCGAGGTTCGCCGCGACCTGACGGCTGAGCAGCTTGTACAGCTGCACCTGGTCGGCGGTGATGAGCGCCTCGCTGTACGAGAAGTTCATCTCGAACTGGCTCGGAGCCACCTCAGGGTGGTCCTTCTCGTTGCCGAAGCCCATCGCGCGCTGCACCTCGGCGGCGCTGTCGATGAACGTGCGCAGCTTGTCGCCCGGCAACGAGTGGTAATAGCCGCCCGTCGACACGTACTCGAACTGGCGCGTCTCGTAGTACCGGCGCTCGGCGTCTTTGCCCTGGAAGAGGAAGCCTTCGATCTCGGGCGCGACGTGACAGACGAGCTGCTCCTTCGCGAAGATCTGCTCGCCGTACTGCTTGAGACGGCTGCGCAGGTCGCTCGGGTACGTCGACCCATCACGCGAGAGCACCTCGCTGAACACCAGCACCTTGCCGGGGCCGAACACGTCGGCGGGCAGCCAGTAGAAGGCCGACCAGTCGATGTTCAGGCGAAGGTCAGACTCGTGCTGCGCCGAGAAGCCACGCACCGACGAGCCGTCGAACGTCAGGTTGTCCTGGCTCTTGAGGAGGAACTTCTTGTCGTAGTCCAGCATCTGCAGCCGGCCTTCGAGGTCGGTGAAGCACACCGTCACCGCCTTGATGCGGCGCTCGTCGGTGAGATACTTCATGCGGGCTTCGCGCAGCTTGTCGGGTGCTTCGCGGTTGAGTCGGGCCTGCTTCACCGACAGGTTCATCTCCTCGAGCTGCTCGTAGGGAATCTCGAGAAAGTCACGAAGTGGAGGGGTCGTCGTCATGTGGGCTCCGTCATCGAAGGGCCTTTGGTCGGCCGAGAAGTCAGGCCGAACTCGACGACCTGACGGTTGCGCTCCATGTCACAAACTGAAGGCTGAGTCGACGCAGGCGTAGCCTTGATTCACGCAGATTTAGGTCAATCCATTGTTAGTGAGTGATTTCGGGTTGTTGGGAGGCGGGCATGGCGGTGGAGCGCGGTTTCCAGAGTGAGCACCTGACGGCAGGTTCGGTCGGGCCGCTGGTGGTGGTCTCGTATCGCGGCGGAACGAAGGCCGAGCTCGAGCAGCTCGACGCGTTTCAGGCGCAGCTCGTGGCGAAGCACGGGCGCATCGCGTCGATGTCGCTGATGGACAACGTGAACTCGATGGTTCGCATGGACGAAGAGACGCGAAAGTTCAGCGCCGAGCTCGCGCAGAAGTACGCGAAGACGAACATCGGCGGCGCCATCGTCGTTCGCACCAGGGGCATCGGTGCCGTCATCGCGCGCACGAGTCTGTCGGCCGTCTTTCTCGTCACGCAGAACGGCGTCGAGATGAAGGTGTTCAAGGCCATCGACGAGGGGCTGACGTGGCTGCGCTCGTTGCCTGCGCCCAACCCGCTCGAGGGGCTGAGCGTCACCGCCGCCGACATCGAAGCGTTCGTGAAGCTGTGACGGCTACTGCAGCGCGCCGGCGGCAATCCACGAGCGGAGCGTGACGATGTCGTTGTCGGGCACCGGCGAGCCGGGGAGCATGTACGGCATTCGCACGCCGCAAGCCGAAGGCAGAATCGCTGAACGGTCGACCTTGTTGATGAGCAACGAACCGCCTGGGTTCGCTGGCGACACCCGTGCGGTCGGGAAGCAGCCGGGCTTCGCGGTGTTCGCCAGAAGCGCCATCCGCGTTGCGCCGACGTCGAGCGGCTGCAGTCTCATGGCGGTCGCGGCCGCGTTGGTCGGGCCAGGCGTGCCTCCGTGGCACGACGAGTTCGAGCACCCGCCCGATGTCGTCTTGCCGAGCACTCCGTTGAAGGCCATCAGCTCGAAGAGGAACGGCGCCCGCACCTGAATCGTCTGCTCGAAGGCCACTGGCGCGCTGTTGCCGTCGGTGACCGCCACGCGAACGCTGAACTCGGGGTACGGCGAGCTGATGGAGTTGACCTGCGGTGACGACCACTTCGCGGTGGCCAACGTCGCGTCGGTGAGCGTGCCGCCGTCGGGCGCGGTCCACTGGTAGGTGAGCGGGTCGTTCTCGGGGTCGAAGACGTTCGCCGTCACCTGCAGCTGCCGCCCCGCATAGACGACGCCGGTGATGGGGGTCGACGAGCCGACCGCCGTGACGACGATGCCCGAGACGACGGGCGGCATGTTGTTCGAGACCATGCCTCCGGCCGAGCCGCCTGCCGAAGCGCTGCCGCCCGCCGAGGGCGAACCACCTGCGCTCGCGACGCCACCCGCCGACGCAGCACCACCTGCGCTCGCGAGCCCGCCAGCCAGGGCCGTTCCGCCGGCTGCATCACCACCGGCAACGGAGCCACCCGCCGCTCCGCCTGCCGTGACCGCACCACCTGCAGCACCACCGGCCGCCGAGCCGCCCGAGGAACCGGAGCCACCTGCGGCACCACCCGCCGACGCCGTGCCGCCGGCGCTGACGGAGCCTCCGCCCGAAGCGAGCCCGCCACCACTGCCTGCGTCAGGTGTGCCCGCGGGCGTTCCACAGGCCCAGGCGAACGAGAGAACGACGAGCGCGGCGACGAGGACGAAGAACGAACGGTTCATGCGAAGGGCACCTTCTCACAGGCGGGCTTCGAGCGCCTCGAAGACGGCGGCATCGCAGGGCCGCTTCGGGTGCGTCGAGAGCGTCACGGGAACACCGAGCGCCACCAGGGCCTCGAGCGCCTGGCCCACCTCGCGCTCGCCAATCTGGTCCCACGTCTGGACGGCACGCGGCGGCGACTCGCGGGTCGACTTCGCGACGACGACGGTGGCCTTTCGGTCTCGAATGACGATGTCGGCTGCGACGTCGCGCGGGTCGTTGGCGTACAGCACTCGAAGCACGGTCTCGTCGGCCCGCACCGCGAGCAGGTGTTTGACGAACGCCTTCGCGGTGGCCTTGAGCTCACGGCGAACGCCTTCGTCCGAGTGCATCCACCCGCGGAGCAGCTCGCCTTCGACCACCAGGCGCTCGAGCCGGGGCAGCTTCACGCGCGCACAGAAGGCGCTGGCGTGGTCGAGCGAGTCCATCATGAGACGAAGCCGCTTCAGCGCGGGGAACGGCCTCGCGGGCAGGCGCTGGAGCGACGCAGCAAAGGTGTCGGCGAAGCCACGGAGCGTGAGTTCGACGTCGGTGAGTGAGGGCATCGCGGCCAGCACGCGCAGCTCGGCGCTGCTGGCGGCGCTCGAGACGAGCGAGCGCATCACCGGGTGCGCAATCACCTCGTCGTCACCCGGCCCCTCGAGGTGCTGCACCGTCGCCCACGCCGGCAGGCCCACCGACTTCGAGATGGCCAGCTTGAGCGCGTTGCTCGAGCCCTGCTTCAGCGCCGCTCTCGACACGAAGCCCATGGCGAACGAGACGTCTGGCTTGAGCACCGGTTCGAGTTCGCCGAGCAGCACCGCGCGGTGCTGCTGTAGCAGGGCCTTCTCCGCCTTCTTCTCGGCAGCCGTCAGCTCACGGCCCGCGGCCGCAGTGTGCAGGGCGAGCAGCGCGCCTCGCGGGTGGTTCTGCTCGAGCAGCGTGTCCATCAACACGCGGCGCAGCGACTCGTCGTGCGGAGCCTCGAAGATGGCGCGCTCGAGTTCTTCGGCGCTGCGCACCGCCCTGGGCTTCTGGCCCGCGGCGGCGAGCTGGGCGTCGATGGCGGCGAGCGCGGCGGTCTGCGCAGGGGTGAGCGCGCGCGCGCCCGGCACCTTCGCCTGCTTCACCACGCGGTCGACGTGCCCGCGGAGGAACTCCTGCCAGGGCACCGTGGTCGACCACTGCGTGCGGCACGCCTTCATCGCCTCGAGCGCGTCGACGTCTTGAACCTTCGCCGCGAGGGCGACGACGCCGGTCCAGAACGGCCGGGCGCCCGTGCTGGTGTACGGCGGGTTGGCGTAGGCGTGCGCGAGGAAGCGGTCGATGCGCGGGTCGGCGGGCCACGTCGCGAGCTGGTCGACCCGCTCCCGGAGCGTGGCCGACGGCGCGTCGAGCCCGATGGCGAGCAGGCCCGAGAGGTCAGCGCTGCGTCGCTTCGCAGCCACCTCGAGCCAGCGCTTCTTGTCGACGTCGCACGGCAGCGTGGCGCCGAGGCTGACGATTCGGTCGGCGACGTCGGGGTGCGGGGCTGCACGCCAGACCCCGAGCAGGTGTTCGAGCGCACGGGCGCGTTCATCGGCCTTCACGTCAGCGGCGGCGGCCTCGAGGGAGGGAGTCATGGCGCGTGAGGATGCAGCGCAACCGCCGGCCGTGCACGTGCTTGCCACCGTGCGGGCTTCAGACCATGTCGTGCGCCGTGAGATGGCTCGTGATGGTGGTGATGTCGTTCGCTGAGAAGGTCGTGAGGCTCGGCGGCTTCGGCGCATCAGCGCGGTTCGCGTGATGCTCTCGTTCGCTCTGGCGCTCGCGCTCGCTGCAGGCCCGACGGTTTCCGGTGCGGCGACCGCCGGTGTGTCGGTGAGCACGGCGAGCGAGGCGGTGGCAGTTCTTCCCATCGTCGCCCTCAGGCTGGGCGTGACGCAGGTGACGCCTGTCGGCATCGTCCGTGGCCGGCTCGCGGCGATGGTCCCCTTTCCGAGCACTGGCGTGGTGAGCGGACACTGGATGCCATGGACCCCAGTGGCGCCGAACGCGTGGTTTGGCATCGACCTGGGCTCCTTCGTCGAGTTCGAGCGGCCGTTCGCCGATGGTGGAGGCTGGCGCGTTCGGCTCGAGCCCTTCAACCCATCGATGCGGCTGGTCACCTTCGACTGGGCCAATGCACTGGGGCGGGTGTTTCCCGAGCAAACTGGCATTTCCCCTGTGCTCTCGGCTGACCTCGAGCGCGGCGCGTTCGCGGGTTTCGTGTCGCTTCGACCGACCTGGCGCCAGAACACGGTGAGCGGCCCTCGAGCGGCGTACGTCGACGTGATGGCAGGCGTGAAAGTGTCGTCCGCTGCATGGGCCATCGAAGGGCGCGCCGGACGATTCGCGTACGGGCCCATTCCGGGATTCGTTCCGTTGGACATCGTCGCGGAGCAGCTCGCCGTCTTCGGCGCCGCACGTCTCTCGTGGACGCTCGGAGGTGGGGTGGACGAGGCGCTCGACCTTGTCACCTACGCGCAAGACCCGCGCCGCTTCGAGCGCTTCTTCTCGAGGTTGCAGTTCGAGTCGCCCGTGGCTGCAACGCTCTCACTCGAGGCCGGTGCTGGAGGACAACCGCTTCTACCCGTCGCAATTCATGACGACCGTGCTCGTGCCGCTCGGCTACGCCGACCTTCAGGCCAGAGTGCGGTTGAACCAGACACGGCTGTTCGCGACCGCACGTCTGTCGAGCTTCTCGTTCCTTCAGGCCGACGCGCTGGGCCTTCCACCGGGCTTTGCGCCACCGCCCGACGGGGTGCTGGCGCCAGCGCTCTCGGGCTTCCTGGGCGTCGATACGACGTTCCCTCGATGGAAGCTGACGCCTGGTCTCCTGATGCGAGTGGCACAGCCGGCGACGCTCACCCGGTCCCTCGACTTTGGTGGCAATGCACCGCCGCCAGGCTTCGCGCCCGGCACTTTCGTCACCGTGCTCGACGGGTTGAACGACGCGTCAGTCGTCGGGAGCGTGCCGGGCCCGCGCTTCGCCGCGAAGGCCTCACTGCGGTGGACTCCGGTTGATCAGCTTGCGGTCGTCGCCGAGTTCGAGTTGGTCCTCACCGGTCCACGCACGCCTGCGCCCGGCACGATGTTCGCCGCACGGCCGGTCAGCCCGCAGGCCACACAAACCCAGCTGTTCATCCAAGGGCGATTCTGAGTCGGCATTGCGCGAGGGTTTCGGCTGGCCTCTAGCGCTGCTTTGGTCTCACTCCATGTCACGCGACCTCTCACCTGCCTGGTTCGTCGTGCTCCTGTTGGCCTGCGCTCCTCAGGTGACACGCCAGCCTCCGTGCACGCCGCCTTCCCCGAACATGGGTTTCGCGGCCTTCGATGCCGGCGATGCGCTTGGTGTCGACAGCATTCCCCTCGCAATCGCCGGCAGCCCGGTCGAGGTGTTCTTTCGAACGGAGATCTCGACCTTCTGCGAGCCCTCGTGGCGCGTCGAGGGAGAGGTGCTTGACCCGGGAAACCAGCCGCTGGCGGCCGAGTTCGTACAGTTGCCTGGGGCAGACAGCGCCGGTGGAGCACGCGTGCGCTTCACGCCGCCGACCGCGGGCTCGTACCTCATCACCGTTCGCTTCGAGCCCTCGCTTGGGCAGTTCCAGCGTGTCCTCCGCGTTGGTCGAGATCGCAGAGCCGAGCCACGCATCGTCGACGCAATGCCATTTCCTTCGAGCGAATGCGTGTCGCTCGACCGCACGCTCGCCGGGTCGATCGTGTGTCTGCGCTCCCCGAGCGCGCTCGTGGTGGTGGTTCGCGCGGGACAGATCGCCGAGACGTTTCCCTACGGGCACGCGAGCGTCATTGGCAACACGGTCTGGCTGGTGACGGACCAACGACTCGAGCGGCGCGTCGACACGGGGGCTTCCCTCGTCCTCACTGGCTCGCTCAGCGCGAATCGTACCTGGTCGGTGAACGCGAGCTTCTTCGACGAGGAGCGGGCCGTGCTCCTCGACGGCTCCCAACTCCGAGGCCCCGTCAGGTGGAATGGCACCGAGCTCGTCGACGACCGCCTGCTGAGCACGAGGGGAACTCCGATTGTCCTCGGCTCCGTCGTATTGACGTTCGACGGGCGGCAGGTCTGCGACAGAAGCGGCTCCTGCACTCCGCTCGTCCCGGTTGGCGTCGACGGCGATGGACTGTGGACCTTCGATGGCGTGCGAACGATGACCCTCATCACGGGTGCGACCGGGACGCCGTTCAACCTGCGCTTTGATGGCTTCGCCTCCGAGTTCCCCTCCTCCATCTCCGGCTCGTTTACGCCTCAGCTGCACCCCGACAGGAACCAGGGGGAACTGTTCACGATCGTCCGCTCGGCCGAGGGGCCGGCGTTGGAGCAGTGGCCATACGCGACGAGGCTGACGCATGACTTTGCCTTCCTCGTCCTCGAGTCGTCCCCGACTTCTGTGACCTGGATGCGCCGCTGAGGCACCGAAGCGTGCGCGGCCTTGCCTCGGCCTGGGCTTCAGACCATGTCGTGCGCCGTGAAATGGCTCCTGATGGTGGTGATGTCGTTCGCTCCGCTGGCCTTCGCTGAGCAGGTCGTGACGCTGGGCGGCTTCGGCTCCACGACGCTCGCCTCGTTCAACTCGAGCCCCGGCGTCGGCGGCGTCGCGCTCGGCTGGCAGTACACGCGCGGCCACTTCGCGCTCGGAGCTGGCGTTCGCGCCTCGGCGCCTTCGCTCATCGCCCCGGTGCCGCTCGAAGGCTACGCCCGCGCGCTCTTCACGCTCGCCATCGGGCCATGGGAGCCGCAGCTCGGGCCCGAGTTCGGCATCAGCGGCCTGCAGGGGTTGTCGCGCCCGCTCCCGATGCGGCCGACCGACTTTGCGAGCGCCGAGAACTCGCTCACCGGCTTCTTCTACGTGGCGTTTCACACCGAGGCGGCGCGCTTTCGGTTCGGGCGCTTTCTGTTGAGCGTGCTCGGCGTCGACGTCGGCACCTCGCTCACGGCCGCGGGCACCACGCTGCGCCTGCAGCTCGACTACGCGACGGTGGGGGTCTCATGGTGAGCCGGCTCCTCGTGGCAGCCTTCGCGCTCTCGGCCTGCGCGCCCGGCGTGGTCGATTCGGCGACCGTCGACAAAGCACGCGCTCTCGCGACCGAGGTCGACGGCAACCGCGTCTTCGCCGACATCGAAGCGCTCGCGGCCCTGCACGGCAAAGACACGCGCGTCGACTGTGCGGGCCTGAACACGAAGGCCGACACCTGGTGCAACCTCACCAACACCGCGTCGCGCACCTTCGTCGCCGACCGCCTTCGTTCTCTCGGAATGACACCCGAGCTCGACACCATCGACACGCACCCTGCGACGACCAACGTGTTCGCCGAGCTGCGCGGAACTTCGAAACCCGACGAGGTGATTCTGGTGGGCGCGCACTTCGACGCCTTCTTCATGGGCGCCGACGACAACTCGAGCGGCGTCTCGGTCATGCTCGAGGTCGCGCGGCTGCTGGCCAATCGCCCGCTCGCCCGCACGGTGCGCTTCGTCGGCTTCGACCACGAAGAGATTGGGCTCGTCGGCAGCACGAGGCACGTGAAGTCGCAGGCGAAGCCGAAGGCGTCGCTCGTGTTCGACTGTGTCGGGTTCGCCGACGACGCGCCGGGCTCGCAGGGCAGTCTGCCGGGCTTTCCCACGCCGTCGGCCGGCAACTTTCTCGCGGCCATCGCGAACGACGTCTCACGGCCGCAGGTCGAGCAGGTGCTGCAGACCGAAGGTGGCAAGAGCGGCATTCCCGTGCTGGCCATCATCGCGCCAGGCCTGGGAGCCGGGCCTCTCTCGGGAAACCTCATGCGCAGCGACCACGCGCCGTTCTGGCTCGCGGGCGAGAGCGCCGTCTTCTTCACCGACACCGCGAACTTCCGGAACAAGAACTACCACACGCGACAAGACACGCCCGAGACGCTGAGTCGGCCCTTCCTCACGGGCGCAGCGAAGGCGGCCGTGATGTCGGTCGTCGCGTGGGGAGACGCGCCATGAAGACGACGCTGCTCGTGGTGCTCGTCGCGCTCCCGGCTGCCGCCGAGGAGTCGGTGCTCTCGAAGCTCTCGCTCGGCCTCGACACGGTCGGCGCCATCTCGCTCACGCAGGCCCGCACGCAGGGCGGCATCGGTGGCGGCGTACAGGCGGCGTTCTCGTTCGACGAGCACTGGCTCGTGCACGCGCGCGCGGCGTGGCTGTGGGGTCTGGGCTCGCACACCTTGTTCCACGCGGGTGGCGGCTGGCAGCGCGCGGGCACGTGGCGGCCGCTGTTTCGCGGTGACGTGACGCTCGGCCTCGGCGGGTCGCTCGACTTCAGCGTGGGCTCGACGCCTCCAACGCGCGCGCCGACGGTGGGGCTCGTGGTGGGCGCGGCGCTGCTCCGCTTTCAGGTCGGGCGCGTCATCGTGTCGGGGCTCGAGCTCGAGGCCGGCGTGTCGACGGAGTTCGTCTCCGTTGGTCCGCGCGCGGGCGTGACGCTGCTCTCGCTGAGCGCGCTGCTGGAGTAGACGAAAACGGCGGGTGCTGGCCACTCAGGCAGCATCTCCCCTAGAGTGTGCGGACTTCGGAGCCGACGCGGCCGCGTCGTCGGAAGAAACAATGATCAAACAGCTGAGCTGTGGAGCCGCGCTGCTGGCGGCGACTGTCGTGACGTTCAGTCCGCGGGCGGAGGCGTGTGGCTGCTTCGCTCCGCCTGACCCGGCGACGCCCGTCGTGCAGGCCGGTGAGCGCATTCTCTTCGCCGTCGAGAACGGGAAGGTCACCGCACACATTCAGATTCAGTACGCGGGCAGCGCGAAGGACTTCGGGTGGATCGTTCCGCTCCCGAGCGTGCCGGTGGTGAAGGCCGGCACCGACGAGCTCTTCACGCAGCTGCTCGCGACGACGACGCCGACGTACAAGGTCGAGAACGACTTCAGCGGCGCTCAGTGCGCGCAAGCGACTGGTGGCTTCTCGTTCGGCTGTGCTGGGTCGCCGGTGGCGCTTCGTTCGCAGGACTCGGGCGCGCCTACCACCGGGTTGAAGCCTTCACCAGTCGTCGTGCAGAGCACGGTCGGATCGTTCGAGTACGCGGTGCTGAAGGCCGATGACAAAGCCGAGATGCTCAAGTGGCTGGCCGACAACCGCTACTTCGTTCCGACCGGAACCGAGGACGTCATGGGGCCCTACGTGCGGCCTGGAGCGTACTTCCTCGCGCTCAAGCTGAAGTCGGGCGCGTCGACGGGAGACATCACGCCCATCGTGCTCGAGTACGCCTCGCAGCTGCCAATGGTGCCCATCATTCTCACGAGCGTCGCGGCGCAGCCGAACATGGGCATTCAAATCTGGCTGGTGGGCAACGGCCGCGCGGTGCCGCGCAACTACCACCACGTCGTGGTGAATGACGCCGAGCTGAACTGGCTCTCGGGCGTCGACAACTACGCCGCCGTCGTCACGAAGGCCGTGGCCGAGACGCCCGAGAAGCACGCCTTCGTCACCGAGTACGCAGGCCCGTCGGCGCCCATGCGCGACAAGGTCGTGACGCGAGGTCAATTCGGAACGGTGGAGAACCTCGCGAGCGCGACGTCTCCGGGAGACTTCGTCACGAGGCTGCTGGTCGCAGGCTTCGCTCGCGACAACGTGCTGCCGCCTGTCGTGCGCTCGGTCTTCTTCACGCAGGTGCCCTACCCGCCCGCGCTCGAGCAGGCTGGCGTCTCGCAAGCGCGCTTCCTGCAGGACGTCGACTACTACCTCGGCACGTTCCGCCAGCAGCGCCCCGAGCTGTACACGGGCTACACCTCGACGTTCGACGCGCCCTCACTCGCACGTGAGGTGTTCGCGCAATACGTGACGCCGATGAACGAGCTGAACGGGCTCTTCACGAAGTACCCGAAGCTGACGCGGCTGTTCACCACGCTCTCGCCGGCCGACATGACGAAAGACCCGGTGTTCTCGTTCAACGCGACGCTGCCCGACGTGCCGCTCGAGCACCTGGCGAAGCTGAAGATGGGGTGCGGTGGCTCGACGCTCAAGACCGAGCAGGGTGTCGAGCTGGAGGTCGTGGGCGCTCAACTCGAGCGGAAGCCGTCGCCCGTGGCGCTGCGCATCGAGACGGTGCTCGAGGAAGGCGCGCCGACGGTGATGACGGACAACGCGGGCGCCATCGTTGCCGCGTACACCCCGACGACGACGCAGCCAGCACCGCCCATGCAGGGCTGCTCCGTCATCGACCCGACCTCGCTTGGGCTGCTGGTGCTCGTCGCGAGGCTGCGTCGCGAGCGCAAGACCACCGGAGGCCGCTGAAGCACTTCACGCCGTTGCGCATCGAGGCTGCCCGGCGGGTTGTGTGGCGATGAGTCCTTACGAGACGTTCACCGCCGAGTGGTCCACCTCGATTGAAGAGGCGCGAAAGACGAAGTCGACCGGTCTCATGCTTTCGGGAACCGTCGACCTCTCTGCGCTCGCAACCCTCAAGGGGCTCAAGGGCCTCTCCCTCTCCAACTGCGTTCAGCCGCTCGACGAAGTGCTTCACGTCGTCTCTGGTTTGCGTCTCGAATACCTCGGGCTCCGCAGCCCGAAGCTGAAGAAGCTCCCCGAAGGGTTGCGCGAGCTGAAGACCGTCGAGCAGCTCGATCTCGACGGAGCCTTCGCGACGCTCAGTGACGACGAGCTCACCCTGCTGAAGGCGATGCCGGCGCTCGTTGGATTGACGCTGAAGAAGTCGCTCAAGACGGTGCCCCCGGCGCTGGCGCAGCTGACGCGACTGCGAGCGCTCGACCTCAGCTTCAATCGCCTCTCGGAGCTGCCCGAGCTGAGCGCCCTCGAGCACCTGGAGCAACTCTCACTGGGCGGCAACCCGCTGCACGCGTTCCCTGAATGGGTGTTCGCGCTCGAGGAGCTGCGCCACTTCTCGTTCGGCGCTCAGCGGAAGTCCCCGGCTCCGCCACCGGTCCCCAGCGGCCTCGGCCGGCTCTCGAAGCTCGAGCGGGCGTGGCTCGATGGGGTCGCGTCCTTGCCCGATGAGGTCGGCGCGCTCGCTGCGCTCAAGGAGCTCCGCATCGCCGGCGTCCAAGAGCTGCCGGCAAGCATCGGGCGGCTGAAGAACCTCGAGGTGCTCCAGGTTGGGCGGCTCGGCCCGAAGGTCACGCTGCGCAGCATGCCGGAGGAGGTCGCTCAGCTCAGCTCGCTGAAGGAGCTGACGGTGTGGGGGACGTTCAAGAAGTTCCCTGCCCTCGGTGGGCTCACCGCGCTGCACGAGCTGCGGATTTGCGGCTCTCTCAAGGTGCTCCCCTCGTTCGAAAAGCTCACCTCGCTGAAGACGCTTGGGGTGATGGAGCTCGGCGTCAGTGCGCTCCCCGAGTTCGCGGGGCTCCCTTCGCTCACCGCGCTGTACGCAAGCGGAAACGCGCTCACGGAGCTGCCCGAGTCGATCGGTACGTTGACCTCGCTCGAGGTGCTCGAGGTCGCGCGAAACAAGCTCAAGGCGCTGCCGGCGTCGCTTGCCGGGTGCACCAGGCTCACGCAGCTCGCTGTCGACAAGCCCGTGACCCTGCCCCCAGCACTGCTGAAGGCCGAGAAGCAGGGGCGGCTCTCCGTCTCGCGGTGACGCTGCGCCGCTCGGCTACGAGAGGGTGACGAACAGCTCGTCGAGCTGGCCGAACGTCTCTTCGAAGGCGCCGGTGCTGCCCGACTCGAGCGCGGCGTCGAGCGCCTCCTTCGACGGGTAGCGGTCGACCATCGTCAACAGCGTCTGGCCGTCGCGCTCCTCGAAGGTGACGGTGGTGACGGAGCCGTCGGCGCTCTCTTCGTTCGTCCACACCAGGCGTGAAGGCGGCGTGACCTCGACGTACTTGCCGAAGAACGACATCGGCTTCGAGGGGTCATTCGTGAAGACGAAGGTGAAGCGGTAACTGCCGCCCGTTCTCACGTCCATCTCGCAGGCCGTCATCGCGATGCCGATGGACTTCGGCACCCACCAGCGCTTCATCAACTCGGGAGTCGTCCACGCCTGGAAGACCAGGCGCGCGGGGGCGTCGAAGGTTCGGGTGACGACGAGGTCGCGGTCGTTCGTTCGTTTCGTGGTGGTGGGGTGCTTCATGGTTCTTTGCCTTTCGTCTTTCGTTCACTGCGTTTGAGGTCTTCGAGCACGTCGTCGAGGTCGTCGAAGCGCGCATCCCAGCGCTGACGGAACCGCTCGAGCCATGCGGTCTCCTCCTCGAGGCGGCGCGGGCCGAGCTTGCAGGTGCGCACGCGGCCGACCTTCTCGGTGACGACGAGGCCGGCCTGCTCGAGCACACCGACGTGCTTCTTCATGCCGGTCAGCGTCATGTGAAACCGGTCGGCGAGGTCGGTGATGGAGGCGTCGGAACGCCCGAGCTGCTCGAGCACCCCGCGGCGGGTGACGTCGGCGAGCGCTGCGAAGGAGGCGTCGAGGCGTGCGTTGGAATACTGAACCATATGGTTCAGTGTTTAGCCGCGCGTTCCATGACTGGCAAGAGGTGGTTCTTCAGAACAGCGCGAGCTGGGCGACGGCGATGGAGCCGGTGACGGCTCCGAAGTCGAGGTTCGGCGGCGCGAGGATGAAGACGGAGCCGTTCGACACCGAGGTCGGCAGCGCCTGCACACCCGAGACACGTGTCGTCGTCGTCGGCAGCGCCAGCACCGCCCGCAGGGGAATGAGAGAGGGAGAGAGCCAGCGCAGCTCTCCGTCACTCATGAAGGCGATGCCGTCGGGCACGATGGCGACGCTCTGCGACCAGACCGCTCCCGTCGCCGTTGGCAGGCTGAACGTGGCGGTGACGGCGTTCGACGCATCGACGCTGAGCACGTGACGCCGCCCCACGAGTGAACGACCCGCGATGCTCAGGTCGGCCGTGCTCGTCGCCATCAGCACCGTCGCCGAGGCCGTCGCGTGCAGCGACTGCACGGTCGCGCCGGGCAGCGCGAGGTTCTGAAGCTGGCCGTTGCTCCACTGGTACAGCGTGGCGCCAGAGCTGGTGTTCACCGCGAAGGCGATGCGGTTGGTGTCGACCGAGAAGACCTCGCCGCTGTTCGCGAACGGCCCCGCGAAGCCATGCACCGTTCGGGTTCCATCGGGCGCGACCCGCACGAGCGCGTTCGACTCGGGCACGCCGAGCCCCGTGAGCGGGCCATTTCCGCTCGCGACCGCGGCGGCGCTGCCATCGACACCGAGGCTCACGCCCGCAATGCCCACCGGCGCGTTCCGCGGAGACGACACCATCGTCACGTTGCGGTCGATGGTGCCCGACGAGGTGACGTGCACGAGCGCGAGCACGTTCGTCTGCGAGGCCCCCACCGTCACGCCGCCGACCTGCACGGCCTGGTTCGAGGTCGACAGCGCCGCAAACAACCCACCGCTGCCGTCGGGCAACACGCGCTCGATGGAGACGCCCTTCGGCAACGCGACGAACAGCGCCTGCTTCGAGACACGGTTCACCATCACGAGGCCGACGCTCTCGAAGCTGCCCGTGACGGGCACCACCACGTCGTCGAGCTGGTACTGCATGGCCGCGCCGGTGAAGAGGGTGCCGACGGCGACCCAGTCGCCCGAGACGCCGAGCGTGGTGGCGAGGCCCTGGCTGTTGGCGGCGACGAAGGCGTCTTTGAGCGGCGTCGCGCGCGTCTTCACCTGCACCGTGAAGGTCGTCACCGGAGCGGTCGAGGCGCTCGGCTGCGGCACCATCGTCGCCCAGCACGGCGCGCTCGAGGGCCGGCCCGGGCGGTCGCAGGTCTGCGCCGTCACCACCACGCCCGGCGTCTTCTCGACCTCGAAGGCGATGCGCTCACCCAGCGTCACGTCGAAGGTACAGCGCTGGTCACAGGTGAAGCGCCCATCGGCAGAGCGCACACGCGCGGGTGGCCCTTCGACGACGACCTCGAGCTTCCTCGGTGCGGGGTACAGCCGCCCCTTCGGAGAGCGCGTCACCACCGTCTCACCCGTGAGCGACGCAGCGACCTCTCCACGAGGCCCGACGGCGGCGAAGGTGGTGTTGACGCCTGCGATGAAGTTGAACGACCCGCCCGCGACCTCGGCCTCGAGGCGCCCGTCGTCGTGCACGGTGATGAGCGTGGGCTGCAGCCATGGCGGCGCGGGCGAGTACGACGTCGTGAGCACCCGCCAGGGGCTGGTGCCGTGCGTGACGATGATGCCGGTGGTGTTGGAGTCGACGACGCGACGACGCCACGCCCCCTCGTGCAGCACCGCGTACTCGAGGCCCGACGACGTCGACATCAGCACGTGCGGGTCTCCGACGGGGTCGAGGTACAACGAGTGCACCGGCCCCGGCGCCTGCGTCATCACGAAGTCGTTCTCACGCTCGACCCACAGCTCGTTGCCGATGGCCACCCACAGCCGCTGCTCCAGGTCGACGGCTGCGGGCCCGAGCGTCGTCATCGGTTGGCCGGTCGACTTCTTCTTCAGCTCACCCGCGACCCACGCGCCGTTGGTGCGCCGGTACACCTGGTCTCCGCTGAGGAGCAGCGGCTCACCGCGCTGTTCGAGCAACTGCATCGACCGCGGGTTCACCAGGGTGGCGAGCGTCGTCTCGGTGAAGTCGCGGTCTCCGACGCGGCGCTCGCGCACGCGCAGGCTGTTGTCGAGGTGCAGGTACGCCAGGCGCAACACGTCGTCGGAGTGAACCCGCATGGCCGAGAGCCGGCCGTTGGGCGCGTCGAACTGCGCGGTGCCGCAGCCGCGCTGCACCTCGAGAAAGCCGGGCCCCGGAGGGCAGTTGATGCCGGGCGCGAGCCCCGAGCCCGTGTAGACGTAGAGACGCCCCTGTTTGTCGAAGGCCGCCGAGCCGCCCGTCGCCAGCGAGGTCGGGCAAGCCGTCACGTTCACGAGGCCCCAGCCCTGGTCTTTCGAGCGCGGGCAGAAGTCGTAGAAGTCCCACGGGCGGCTGCCACCATCGAGCTTCTTCGACTCGAGCAGCATCGACACGCCGCGCTCGAAGCCGTCGATGCGCGTCGAGAACTTCGTGCCCGGCGGGCTGCCCATGTCGGCGAGCACCGTCTGGTTCAGCGCGCGCTCGGTCGCTTCGAAGGTGGTGAGCTGCACGAGCTGGTCGAGCTGGTAGACGGCGCCGACGGGCTTCGTCTGCGGCTCCACCATGTTGCCCGACAGGTTGAAGAGCTCTTCGGCCTCGCTCGCAGGGGCGAAGGCGAACACGAGCTGCTCTCCGTCGCGCGGCCGCCAATGACCGAAGAGGCCATCGTTGCTCGCGACCTGCGTCGGTGACGGGCACGCGCTCGCCACGGCGAGGAGGACTCCCACGGGGAAGGCACGCATGACGGAGATCATATTCCGGCCGGGGCGCGTCACGAGTCCGCTTGCGTCGGAGCGCGCGTGTCTGCACAACGGCGAGCGGTGAAGGGCTTCCTGGCGTTGCTCCTCGTGTCGGGTGTGGCCTTCGCGGCCGAGACGCCGCTGCGTCGTGAGGGCGCGTGCGACTTCGTCATCGACGCCGCGTTTCAAGACAAGGGCGGGGTGCAGTACTTCTACGCGCTGCTGCCGTCGGAGCCGTCTCCCGAGAGCGACGCGACCTTCTTGCGCTTCAGGCCGTTCGACGTGGCGGGAGTGTTCTCGGGGCTGTCGTCGCCGCCGCACGTGGTGCTGAGCCGGCTCGTCTACACGGTCGAGAAGGACGCCTCGTTCTTCAGCGAGGCCCGCGCGCGCGACGTCGGGTACATCAACGCGGTCGCGAAGGAGATGGACGTGACCAGGCGCGACGACGGCTCGTTCCGCGTGGGCGCGACGCCGTCGAACACCTTCACCATCGAGTACTACGACGCCGCGAAGCTGGCCGCGGGCGCCTCGTCGATGCCGGCCATCGTGCGGGCCGTCGAGCTCGCGGGCATGAAGGAGGCTCCCGTGTCGGTGGTGTTCCAGCAGAATCGGGACTTCTCGCGCGTCATGGGCATGCGCACGGCCGACGGCAGCTTCACGTGGACGCTGCACTTCGCCCTCGCTCCCGGCCGCACACGGCTGGTCGTCTTCACCATGAGCTACCTGCGCACGCTGCCGCCGTTCTTCCTCGGAGGCGCCCGGCGCGTGTTTCGTGAATCGACCGAAGGCGCTCGCGTGCTCATCGACAACCTGCGCGCGTACCAACCCTGAACGAACCGGCGCATCGCCTCAGCTGGTGAGGCTCCACCGCACGTCGAGCACGACGTGATGCCTGCGGGGGTCGACGACCTCGAGTTCGAGGCGCGGCGTTCGGCCCGTGAGCTCTTCGACGATGCCGCGAACGATGCCGCGCTGGAAGTGCACGGGCGCCAGCCGAGCGTCGGAGACGCGGCCAACGAAGTCGTCGTCGACGAAGCTGGTGAGCCGCACGTGCCCCGGGCTGAGGCGCTCCGACGTGGAGCGGTACAGGTTGTTGGTCGTGCGCGCGTTTCGGTCCATGCGGAGCAGCGTGCGCTCGACGCCGATGAGCCGTGAGGTCTGGAAGACGGCTCTCCCGATGAGCGTGTCGCGAAAGCCGTCGAGAAACGCGAGCCCCAGCCGCGCGATGCCTTCGGAGCGCTCGAGCTCGGGGAACAGCGTCTCGGCCGTGCACTCGAGGCAGCGCAGCCAGGTGTCGAACGAATACGCCGCGTGCAGTGGGCGCGAGAGGTCGAGGCCCAGCGCGGCGAGCTGCCGACGCAGACGTGGCGTGACCTCGTCACGCAGCCCCTGCAGATAGAGCGCCTCGAACGCGGGGCCGAAGAAGGCCGGTTCCTGCAGGGTGGCGGGAGCGGTGTTCATGGCGACGACGGTAGGGCCGTGGCGGCGACGGATTCATGAGGAGCCGACCAGTGGCGTGCAGCCACCGACGAGCGGCGGCAGTGGCGGCGCCTGTTGGTTCCTGATTGCCTCTCGTTCGGGGAGGCGCAGATGAGACACGCGTGGCTCGGTCTGGTGGCAGCGCTGGTTGGTTGTGAGCGCACCGCCAGCTTCGAGGCGCCCGGGCAGCGGCAGCATGAAATCGTCGGCGGCATGCCCGACGACGGCGGGTTTCCCCAGACGCTCGGCGTGGCCGTCTTCTACGGCGCAGCGACTCCGACGCAGTACTACACCTGCACCGGCGTGCTGATTGCGCCGACCATCGCGCTCACGGCGGCGCACTGCCTCGATGAGACGCTCGAGGCCGATGCGGGAATTCGGCGGGTGCTCGTCACCGCGCGCCCCGTGATGACGTCGTCTGCGACGGGGAGCGATTGGCTCGAGGTCGTGCGCTGGCGGCGCACCCCGGAGTGGACGCCCCAGCTCGCGAAGGTGCGCGACCTCGGCGTGCTGCAGCTCGCGCAGCCCATTCCCGCCACGCCTGCGCCACCCATCTCTCGCCCACTCGACGTCGTCGACGTCGGACGACCCATGGAGGTGGTGGGCTACGGCCGCCGTGTTCCCACCGTCTCGTCGAGCGCGCGTCAACGCACCGTCGTCTCGCTGCCGCTGCGAGGTCTGACGCCAGAGCACATTCAGCTCGGTGAAGCGGGTGTGGCGGGCGTGTGCGCCGGCGACTCCGGAGGGCCGTCGTTCATGACCGACCGCGACGGCGTGCGCCGGGTGGTGGGCATTCACTCGTGGACGTTCAACGACGCTGGCTGCACGAACGGCCTCGACACCCGCGTCGACCTCTACCGCGACTTCATCGTCGACTTCGTCACCGACGCCGGAGCCCAGTCGTGTGCGAGCGACCTCGTGTGCGTGCCCGGCTGTCAGCCCATCGACCAGGACTGCGCGTGCGCCAGCGATGGCCGGTGCAACCCCACGTGCGTGAACCCACGCGACGATGCCGACTGCCCGCTGTCGTGCGAGGCCGACGGCTTCTGCTCGACCCTCGACTGCGTGACGCCCGACCCCGACTGCCACGCCGAGCTCGACTCCTGCACGAGCGACCAGGAGTGCGCGTGGCGAACGTGCGCGACCGACACGCAGCGAGGCGAGCGCTACTGCTCACGCACCTGTCAGCAGGGCTGCGCCGAAGGCACGACCTGCGTCGGCGGTGCCTGCCTGATTCCCTATGTGCCACCCATCTCTCAGCCCCACATCACGGTCGAGGGCCCTGCGGTCGGGTGTCAGGTGGGCGGAGGAGCCGAGGTGGTGTTGCTGGCGCTCTGGGCGTTCACGCGTCGCCGGTGCGCCCGGTCGTTGCGGCGCCCGTGGTGATGAACATCGACGCCCTCAACGCACGTCTCGCCCGGGAGCGCCGAGCCACCGCGCCATCGTCGAGCTGCAGGTCGAGGACCCCTCGGAGACGCTGGTGCCGAAGGCGCGGCGCTCGAAACCGAATCGTGCGAACCGGCCTCAGTGCCCCTCGGCCACGACACGAACGGTCTTCTTCGCATCGTCCACGAGAACCTTCGACCCGCCGATGGTCCTCGCGGTCGGCTCACCTGGCTCGAGCCCGCACACCGTGCGCGCCAGCCGCCCCCGGTCGAGCGAGTCGATGGCCGCGTCGACGTCGAAGCGGTACGCGAGCCGGTCGAGCCTCGAGGGGCGGTCGCCGAAGCCCAGCTCGCGCTTGAGGCTCCACACCTGCACGCCGAACTCCGCCTTCAGACAGCTCGACGGGTAGGTCGTGCCACGCGTCACGCCATCGGCGACGGGCATGGTCAGCTTCAACCCTCGCCAGGTCGCGTCGCATACGCCCGCGAACCCATCGACCGGCACGTCGTCGAGGTCGATGCAGGAGAGCGAGTCTTGCGTCTTGTCGAACCACGCCGCGTCGGCGGCTGCGCACCGCTCACCGCGCTCGGCCGCACGTGCGAGGCCCAGCACCACGTGTGGCAACCGCTCGCCGGCTTCGACGAGCGCGCAGGCGAGCGCTCCGGCCTCGGGCTGCGCGCCGAAGCCATCACCGGCCAGCAACGTGCGCATCAAGGCGAGCTGGCGTTGGCGCCTGACGTTGGAGGCAGCGAGCGACTCCGGAGTCACCTGCCCAGCCGTCACCGCCTTCTCGCGGGCGGCCGCCATGGCGACGGCCCACACGCTGGCGCGAAGCGACGGGTCGTTCGCCGGCCCTCGTTCGTCGAGCGCGAGCAGGTGGAACACGCTCGCGAGCGTCGGTCGCGTGCGCACCTCTTCACGCACGAGCGCCGTCACGCGTTCGACGGCTTCGGGCGGGAGCTCGCGCACGGCCCCGACCCACGCAGCTGGAAGGTCGTCGTCACGGGCGGCGCCGCGCGCGTAGAGCGCTTCGACGGCAGCGTCGCCTTCGCGCAGACGCCAGAAGCCCCGAAACGTCGCCGTCTTTCGAACGAACGTGTCGGCCACCAGCGAGTCAAGGTCGACGGCGGCCAGCCCCAGCGGTGTGCCCTCGTCACGCTCGAGCGGAACAGCCTCGGTGTACGCTCCCGTCTTGCCGTCGACGAACCACACGTCCCACTGGCGGCGGTCTCTCGTCGCGGCGACGAGGTGACGCCCCGGGTCGACGTCGATGGCGACGTACATTCCGGTGCGCTTGCCGTCGAAGGACGGAAACGACGGCTGGTGGGCCCACCCCTCGACCTGCCAGGCGCCGCGACACACCTCGTGCGTGACCAGGTGTGGCAGCACATCACCCTGAAGCGCGCGCTCGGTGGCGCAGCGAATGGTGAGGGTGGCCTTCCCGTCTGGAGAGACCAGCCGCGTCTGGGCGGTGCTGCACGAGCAACCAGAGGCCAGCAGGCAACCGACCACGACGCTCGAGAAGAAACGCATCTCGTCGAGCGTACCCGATTGCCCGCGCCAATTTTTCCGCTCGTCGCCTCGCTACTTCTTCTTCGGCGGCGTCACGGGCGGCGGCGGCTTCTTCGCCGGCACGGGCGCGGGCTTCTGCGGCGGCACCGGCTTCGTCGAGGCGACGGTCGTCGGCTTCGGCGTTACGACGGGCTTCGCGACGGCCGGCTTCTTCGCCATGGGCTTCGCCACCGGCAGCGGCAGGTCTTCGACGTCGACCTCGAGCGGGGGCGTGGGCGGCGGCGTCAGCACCTTCGTCAGCGCGCGGCCCTCGAACACGATGGAGCGGAACGCACAGGTGCCATCGAGACAGCCGAGACCCGCGCGCGGAGATTCGGAGAACGAGTCACGCCAGTCGGTGCCCAGACGAAGGCTCTCGCCGAGCACACGCGCGTCGCGGCCTTCCCCCACGATGGCCACCAGCTCGCTCGTCAGCGGGTCGAGGTGGAGCTGCAGCAGCTGGTCCTTCGTCATCGTCGGTAGCGGCGCGCGCATGTGGCCCTGCTTGTCGGGCCCCAGGTTCCACTCGAGCTCGGGCTGCCCACCGGAACCCGAGATGATGAGCGCCACGTAGCGCCCGCCAGTGCCCAGCAGCATCAGCGCGCTGCGGGCTTCGGGCCTCGGCCCACGGAACAACGCGAGCAGCGGCTCGAGGCGTGATGGCGCCCCGGCTTCGGTGTCGACGATGGCCGAGAGCCGCAGCCCGTCACCCTCGACCTGCGCGTCGACCAGCGTACGGCCTGCGGTGAGGTCCTCGGGCTCGGGGAAACGCACGCCACCCTGCTCGAGCACGACCTTTCGGCCACGCGACATCACGGTGACGGTGTCAGGGCCTTCGCCCAACGTGACGACGCGGGTCGCCTTGTCGACGCGGCCGGGCGTGGTGAGCGCCTCTTGCGCGCCGTCGTCACTCATCAATTCGATGCCGGCCGGCCTGCGCTTCGACTCGAAACGCGCGCGAATGAAGACGGTGGCGATGATGATGGCTGCGAACGCGACGACCGCGAGCGCGACGACGCGGCCAACCTTCTGCGCCCGCTCCTTCACCTGTCGCAGCACCCGCCGCGCCTTCGTCTCTTTCGACGGAGCCGGGGTCGCCGTCATCGGCACCACGAGCTCGAGCTCGGCGAGGAAGGCGGCCACCGAGGGGTAACGGTCTTCGGGCGCGGGCTTGAGGCAGCGCGCGACGATGGGGTCGAGGCGTTTGTCGACGCCGGGCTTCTTCACCGAGGGCGGGTCGAACTGGCCGAGCGGCAGCTCTCCCGTCAGCAGCTCGTAGAGCATCACGCCCAGGGCGTAGAGGTCGGCGCGCGGCCCGGCCGACTTCGCGTCGACGCGCTGCTCGGGCGCCATGTACGAGGCCGTGCCCATCGCGACGTTCGTCTGCGTGAGGTTCTGCTGCGCGACGCCGGCCTTCTCGTCGAAGCCCGCCAGCCCGAAGTCGGTCACCTTGGGAATGCTGCCGGCCTGGTCGTCGAAGAGAATGTTCTCGGGCTTGAGGTCTCGGTGAATGACGCCGCGGCCGTGCGCGTAGTCGATGGCGCGCGAGACCTGAATGAGCGTCTTCAGCGCTGTCATGGTGTCGAAGTCGGGGTCGCGCATGCGCTCGCGCAGCCCGGGCCCGTCGACGAACTCCATCACCAGGTAATAGGTCTCGTTCGACTTTCCGCGGTCGACGATGCTGACGATGTTCGGGTGCCTCAGTGTGGCCAGCGCCGCGGCCTCTTTCTCGAAGCGGGCCACGAACTGCTCGTCACGCGCGAGGTCGGCCTTCAGCAGCTTCACCGCCACCGTGCGGCCGAGCGACAGCTGCACCGCCTGGTGCACCTCACCCATGCCGCCCTTGCCGACGAGCTGCACGAGCCGATAGCCGGCGATGAGGTCGTCCTGACGGGTGCGGCCTACTGCGGTGTCTGCCGGCGCGCTCATGACGGTCGCAGCCTTTCTACGTCGAATCGCGCCCGCCGTGCGGCCGACTGCGTTCGTCACCAACCACACGCACGCACAGGTGGAACGAGGCGGTCGAGCGGAGGAGCGCCACGTGACGCGAACGTGACGAACACCTTCGGTTGCGCGCGCAGCGCACTTTCGTTAAACACGTTCAGTGAACATGATTGATGAAAATGAGCCCGGCGTTCGAGCCGCGCAGAAAGCGGCGACGCGCGAGGCGGTGCTCGAAGCGGCGCGGAGCGAGTTCGAGGCGGTCGGCTTCGAGGCGGCCAACGTGCGCAGCATCGCGAAGCGGGCCGACGTGTCGGCCGGAACGGTGCTGCACCACTTCGGCGAGAAGAAGGAGCTGCTCTACGCGGCCCTCTTCGACGACCTCGAGGCCACCCTCGACCGGGCGCTGGCACGCAGCAGCGGCACCCTCGAGAAGCAGGCCTCGACACTCGGCGCCGCGGTCTTCGCGTACTACCAGAAGCGCCCTGCCCTCTCGCGAACGCTGCTGAAGGAGTCGCTCTTCGCCGAGGGCGCGTGGGCCGGGAAGTTCGTCGCGCAGACGCAGCGCGTGCACGTGGCGTTGACCGAGGCGGTGAAGCGCTCCGTCGACGAGGGCGCGCTGGTCTCGGGCACGAGCGCCGAAGCCGTCTCGGCTGCGTGGCTGTCGTTCTTCTATTTCGCCCTCATCGGGTGGGTGCAGGGCGCGCACGGCACGCCGCTCGCGCTCGTCGAGCATCTCTTCTCGCAGCACCTCGCAGGTCTTCGTCCCCCGCCGTCGAAACGGAGCCGCCGATGAGCTCGTTGTTCACCAGCCCCGAAGGTAAAGCCGCGCTGCTCGACTGGTACGAGCGGTTCGCGAAGAAGCTCACGACACCGACGACGCGCCGCACCGTCACCACCCGCTTCGGCGACGCGCATGTGCTGGTGGGCGGGCCCGAGAACGCGCCGCCGCTGGTGCTGCTCCATGGTGCGCTCGCGAGCTCGGCCCATCTGCTCGGAGAGCTCGAGCCACTGCTCTCTCGTTTTCGCGTCTACGCCGTCGACGTGGTGGGCCAGTCGGTGAAGAGCGCCGACCACCAGCCCTCGGTGAAGAACGACGACTACGGGCTGTGGCTGCGCGACGTGTTCGATGCGCTCGCGCTGAAGCAGGCGCACCTGCTCGGCGTGAGCTGGGGCGGGTTCGTGTCGTTGCGGTTCGCGGCCGTCGCACCCGAGCGGCTGACGAAGCTGGTGCTGCTGGTGCCCGCGGGCATGGTGAACGGGCCGCTGTGGGCGGGCTTCACGAAGGTGGCGTGGCCCATCATGCGCTACCGGAAGAACCCGACGCCCGAGCGGCTCCAGGCGGCGATGGAGAACATGCTCACGACGATGACCGACGACTGGTTGCCGTACCTCGGCACCGCGCTCACCTCCTTCACGCCGGCGATGAGCATTCCGAAGCTGGCGAAGCCGGCGGAGCTGTCGCGTCTGCAGGCCCCGGTGCTCATCATGGGCGCGGAAGGCGACCTGAGCTTCCCGGGTCAGAAGGTCATCGAGCGCGCGAAGGCGTTGTTCACGGCGCCGGTCGAGGTCGAGCTGATTCCCAACTGCCGCCACAGCCCGCCGACGACACCCGAGTTCCGCGCGTGGATGTCGAAGCGCGTCGGCGATTTCCTCGAGCGTGGTGAGGTCGAAGCCTCGCGGCGCTCGGCGTAGCCGCTCCAGCACAGTTCCCACCGACGGGCCCGAGTTGAGCCGGGTTGCCGCTGAAACCGAGGGCGAGCTCTGCGGTGCGATGAAAGTCGACGGGGCGCTGCGTTCGCTCGCGGACTCGGCGCGTCGCGGAGTTCCTGGAGCGCGGTGAATCGATGCCCTCCGCAGCGTCGCCGAGTTCGACCCGCACCCCGCGGTGGACCCGATAAGGTGCCGCGCATGTCGGAGCAGGCCCTTCCCACCGAAGGCACCATCGAGCGCTGGGCGTGGGACTACGTCACAGCCACCTCGCTCGAGCTCAAGCTGTCACCACCCGCCCCGCCCGCGACGTGGAGCCCGGCTCCGCAGCGCTGGGTGCTCGAGCGCCCCGGCCGCCCACCCGAGCTCGTTCAACGCGCGGCCCGCAAGAAGGCGGCGAAGCCAGGCGCGATGAAGGACGTGACGAAGCGCGCCGAGGTGCTCCACACCTTCCTCCACCACGAACTCCAGGCGGCCGAGCTGATGGCGTGGGCGCTGCTCGCGTTCCCCGAGACGCCAGCGGCCTTTCGTCGCGGCCTGCTCGGCATCTGTCAGGACGAAGTTCGCCACCTCGGGCTCTATCGCGAGCACCTCGTCACGCTCGGCCACCCGTTCGGCTCCATGCCCATCAAGGACTGGTTCTGGGAGCGCGTGCCCGGCCCCTCCATCACGCCCGCCCATTTCGTCGCCCGCATGGGCATCGCCTTCGAGGGCGGCAACCTCGACCACGGCGCGCGCTTCACCGGCTACTTCGAGGCGGCAGGCGACCCACGCGCCGCGGCGATTCAGGCGCAGATCTGCGAGGAGGAAGTGGCGCACGCCGGCTTCGCGCTGCACTGGTTTCGCACCTTCACCGGCGGCGTCGACTTCGAGCAGTGGCGCGCGCACCTGCCCGAGCCCATCAGCCCGTCGATGACGCGCGGCACCCCGCTCAACCTCGAGGCCCGTCGGCGCGCCGGGTATCCCTCCGCGTTCCTCGACGCGCTCGCGGCCTGGGGCACCGAGCATGTCGAGCGCTGAGCCGGTCGCGTGGGTGCTGAACCTCGACGCTGAAGACGAGCTCGTGCGAGGCGGCGCGCACACGCCCACCGACGTGATGACCGAGCGCATCGAGGGCCTGCTGCCGCGGCTGCGCGGGCTCGTCCGCGAGGGTGACTGCATCGCCTGGCCGGGGAACGAACGCACGGAGCGTGGCCGGTGGGGCCGCGCGTGGTGTGTGACCCGCTGGGCGCGAACGAAGCTGGAGCAGGCGGGCATGCAGGTGCCACGTGCTCCAGCCATCGAGGTGCTGCGCCACGTGAATCACCGGCGCTTCGCGCACGAGCTCGGCCAGGCGCTGCCCACCGCCGGCTGGGCCGCGACGATGGAGCAGCTCACCTCGTTGCTCGCGAACGCCGCGCTCGAGCAGGTCTCGGTGGAGCGCAGCTGGTTGATCAAACGACCGCTCGGCTACGCAGGCCGCGGGCGCAAGTTGCTGCGGCCGGGACGGCGCTCCGCGGCTGATCAGGCCTGGCTCGAGGCCTCGCTGCGCGACGGAGACGGCGTGCAGGTCGAGCCCCTCGTCGCACGAGAACTCGACTGCGCGCTCCACGGCTGGCTCGCCGAAGACGGGCAGTGCACCTTCGGTCAGCCGACGCTCCAGCGACTCGACGCGACCGGCGCCTGGCAGTCGACCGAGCTCGGCCCGCCGCTCACCCCCAGCGAGCTCGAGCTGCTCACGCGTGAGGCCCAGCGCACGGCAGAGGCGCTCCACGCGGCCGGCTACTTCGGCCCGTTCGGCCTCGATGCGTTTCGTTGGCGCGCCCCCGACGGCACACTCCACTTTCAACCACGCAGTGAAGTGAACGCCCGCTACTCGATGGGCTGGGCCATCGGCATGGGCGACTTCCGCCCGCCGCCTGGCGCGAACTGATCAGACGAGGTTGTGGAAGACGCGCTGCACGTCGTCGTCCTGCTCGAAGCGGTCGACCAGCTCGAGCACTTCTTTGGCCTTCTCTTCGTCGAGCGACACCGTCGTCGTGGGAATGTACTCGGACTCGCTCGACAGGGCATGCAGACCCTTCGCCTCGAGCGCCGTCTGCAGCTGGCCGAAGTCGGCAAAGTTGCAGTGCAGAATGATCAGCTTCTCGCCCTTCTCACCGGTGCCTTCGCCGAGGTCCTGCAGGCCGTGGTCGATGAGCTCGAGCTCGAGTTCGTCGAGCGGCGGCAACCCCTCGGGCGACAACTTGAACACGCCCATGCGGTTGAACATGAAGCTGACCGAGCCGTTCGAGGCGAGGTTGCCGTTGAACTTGTTGAAGTAGGCCCGCACGTTGCCGACCGTGCGCACGATGTTGTCGGTCGCCGTCTCGATGAGCAGCGGCACGCCGTGGGGCGCGTAGCCCTCGTACATCACCGTCTCGTAGTTCGCTGCGTCTGCACCCGAGGCGCGCTTGATGGCGCCTTCGACCTTGTCCTTCGGCATGTTCGCCGCGCGCGCGTTCAACATCGCTCGCCGCAGCGCCGGGTTGCTCTCGGGGTTCGTGCCGCCCGTCTTCACCGCGATGGTGATGTCTTTCGCGATGCGCGTGAACGCCTTCGCCATCTTGTTCCAGCGGGCGAACATGGTGGCTTTTCGGGTTTCGAAGATCCGTCCCATGCGGCGGCGCCATAGCACGCTGATAGGCTTCGAGAAGGCATGCGCGACCCTTTCAATCAGCCGGAATCACTGCCTCGAAAAAAGAGTGCGACGGTTTCCGGTGGTGGCCCTCTGAGGGGCATGCGCTCGCTCGGAACCCTGCTCGCCCTCGCCCTGTCGGGCTGCCTCGACCTCGACGGCTCGAACTACCTCTTCACCCTCGATGCTGGCCGACGGCAGTGTGTGAGCACGCTCGACTGCGCGAGCGCCGACGTCTGTGACCAGACGTGCACCTGCGTCTCGCGCAGCTCGGCGAACGGCTTCTGTCAGTTCGTTCCCCAGGGCGGCGGCGCGGCTGGCGGAGCCATCGGCGGCGGAGACGCAACGGCCGGAGGAGGCTCGACGGCGGGCGGATCGACGGCGGGCGGATCGACGGCGGGTGGCTCGACGGCAGGCGGCTCCACGGCGGGCGGATCCACGGCGGGTGGATCCACGGCGGGCGGATCCACAGCCGGCGGCGCGGCCGGTGGCAGGGCGGGCGGAGTCGCTGGCGGTGGCGCTGCGGGCGGCTCGTCGGGTGGCGCTGGTGGTGGCACCGCCTGCGTGGCTTCGTGCGCGGGAAAGACCTGCGGCGCGAGCGATGGCTGCGGAGGCACCTGTCAGAACGGAACCTGCACCCCGGGCCAGCGTTGCGTCGCGGGAACCTGCCAGTGCGACGCCACCTCGTGCGCGAGCGGCTGCTGCAGCGCGAGCGGGTGCGAGCTCGGCAACGTCACCAGCGCCTGCGGCTCGGGAGGCCAGTCGTGTGCCGCGTGTCAGAGCGGTTGGAGCTGCACGAGCAACGCCTGCGCCTGCGTGCCCGACTGCACCGGCAAGGCGTGCGGCGCGAGCGACGGCTGCGGCGGTACCTGTCAGACCGGCACGTGCGGCAGCGGCACACGGTGCGTGAGCGGAAGCTGCGTCTGCGACAGCACCTCGTGCGGCGGTTGCTGCTCGGCGGGCCAGTGTCGAACGGGCACCACCAACGCCACCTGCGGGAGCGGCGGCGCCGCGTGCACCACGTGTTCGGCGACGCAGGTCTGTGCTGGCGGGAGCGCCGGGCCCTGCATGAACGCCACGCTGCTGCAGGTCACCAACGGCGGCATCAGCACCAGCGGCCACAAGATCGTCATCGACCCTGCTGGCCAGTACGTCTACTTCCTCGATCAGAACAACAGCACCACCAACATGCAGATCTGGAAGGTGCCCACCTCGGGTGGCCCGGGCGTGGTGGTCGCAGGCGGGCTCAACTGGCCGGTGGCCATCGCGGTCGACTCCGCCAACCTCTATTGGACGAGCATCACCGACAGCACCGTGATGGCGCAGTCGCTCTCGACCGGCACGCGGCGCACGCTCGCGACCGGCCAGTACTTCCCGATGGACATCGTGGTGCGCGACGCCACCACCGTGTACTGGGCTGCCTGCGCGAGCTCGAACGGCACGAGTTGTTCGGTCTGGTCGATTCCCGTCGCGGGCGGCACGGCCACTTCGCTCTACCCGCTCAGCGGCGGAGGGAACCCCAGCCTCGCGCTGCTCCTGCCGAACCTCTACGTGACGTCGCCCGGCCTGCGGCAGGTGGTCTCCATCGCCGTCTCGACCGGAGGCTCGACGACCACCATCGACAGCACGAGCCTGCCCTACGTCAGCGTCGACGCGAGGGCCGGCCGCGTGGCCTGGGTCGCGGCTCAGTCATCGAGCGGAGCCTTCAACGGCCTCGTGAAGGGCATGTCGGTTGGAGGCTCGAGCAGGACGATCGCCACGGGTCAGGCGCCGTTCGCGGTCGCGGTCGACGCAACGAACGCGTACTGGGTGACGGAGTCGGGCACCGGCCAGGCCATCTACAAGGCAGGCATCTCGTCGGGCAGCGCCACGCTCGTGCTCGACAACATCAGCACCTTCCACATCGCGGTCGACGCCAACTCCGTCTACTTCCTCGGCAGCGCTGGCTGGTTCAACGGGCTCTTCAAGACTCCGAAGTGACCGAGGCGTGGCATGGGGCCGCGGTCTGACACGCGGCTCTTTCTTTGCGCGCGCAGAGGAGCTCCCGGGTCATGCTCCTGACCTCTGCCTTCCGCTCACTGGAGCCCGCGATGATTCGCCACGTCACCCTGCTGTCCTTCGTCGTTGCCGCGCTGTTCGCGTCGGCGTGCAGCCCGCCAATTCAACCCGCAGTCTGTGGCCCGACCACCTGCACGGGTTGTTGTGACTCGAACGACGTCTGCCAGGCCGGGGTGACGGACAACGCCTGCGGCCGCACGGGCGGTCTGTGCCAGCGCTGCGAAGGAAGTCTCGTGTGCTCGGTCGGCGCCTGCGTGCCGTCGGGCTCATCGGGTGGCGGCTCGGCAGTCGGAGGCGGTTCTGCGACGGCGGGCGGCTCGGCTTCGGCGGGCGGAGCGGCAACGGCCGGTGGCGACGCGGGTGGCTCGGCGAGTGCTGGCGGCTCCGCGACGGCTGGCGGCTCGGCAGGTGGTGATGCTGGCGGGACGGCCACGGCTGGCGGAGACGCCGGTGGCGCGGCGACTGCGGGCGGGACTGCGACCGCGGGCGGTGCCGCGACGGCGGGCGGCACTGCGACGGCGGGTGGCACTGCGACGGCGGGTGGCACTGCGACGGCGGGTGGCGCTGCGACGGCGGGTGGCGCTGCGACGGCGGGCGGCACTGCGACGGCGGGTGGAACCGCGACCGCGGGTGGAACCGCGACCGCGGGTGGAACCGCGACGGCCGGAGGCTCGGCGACCGCGGGTGGAACGGCCACGGCCGGAGGCTCTGCCACAGCGGGCGGCTCAGCGAGCGCGGGTGGTGCTGCAGGCGGTGGCTCCGCGGGCCAGGCGTGTCCCGGTGGGCCGGCGACGGCGTGCAACGGCTGCTGTGTCGGCCCGCTGTGCGTTCCCTTCTCGAACCAGAACAACAACGCGTGCGGGCTCGGCGGCGCGGCGTGCTCGACCTGCGCGGCGGGCACGTGCAACTCGGGCCAGTGCACCGTCGTCGCGACCTGCACTCCGACGTCGTGCCCGAACGGCTGCTGCCAGGGCAACCTCTGCGTTCCGTTCGGCGGCCAGAACGCCTCGCAGTGTGGTGGCGGCGGTCAGGCGTGCACCGTCTGTCCGATGAACAACTCCTGCACCATGGGCGCCTGCACGCCGCAGACGGCGTGTGACTTCTTCAGCTGCGCGGGCTGCTGCTCGAACGGCAACTGCCAGTCGACCGGCTCGCAGTCGCCCGTGTCGTGTGGCGTCAACGGCGCGACGTGCACGGCGTGCGGCCCGAGCCAGACCTGCACTGCGGGCGTGTGCACCGGCGGAGCGACCTGCAACTCGACGAACTGCACCGGCTGCTGCAACGGCACCATGTGCGTGACGGCGACCAGCGCGACGTCGTGCGGTTTCTCGGGCAACTCCTGCACCGCGTGTGGCCCGGGTCAGGTCTGCTCGACGGGCGTGTGCGTGCCGCAGCAGAACCCGACGTGTCTCGTCTTCACGCCGTCTGACGTGAACTTCGGCACGGTGCAGACGAGCTGCCGCTCGGCGGTGACGCCGTTCTCGGTGCAGAACATCTGCGCGTTCCCCGTCACCATCTCGGCGCTCGGCGTCGCGGGGAACGGGTTCACCACCTCGGCCCTCTCGCTGCCCACCACGCTGGCCGCTGGCGCCTCGCTCAGCTTCGCCGTCACCTTCGCGCCGACGGCCGCAGGCCGGGTCGACAGCATTCTCGTCGTCGGCGCCACGCACTCGAGCGGCACCTTCGCGTACCAGACGGCCGTCACCGGCACGGGCGCCGCGAGCGGCCTCAACCAGGACCGCTTCACGATTCCGACGAAGACCGACGTGGTGCTCATCGTCGACAACTCGGGCTCGATGCAGGACAAGCAGATGGCGCTCGGCAGCAGCGCGAACGCCTTCCTCGCGTACGCCTTCAGCGCGAACGTCGACTTCAACCTCGGCGTCACCACCACCGACATGATGGCTGCCACCGACCAGGGGCGCTTCCAGGGGCCGATGGGCCTGCGCGTGCTTCGGAGCACGACGCCGAACCTGCTCCAGACGTTCAACAGCCGCGTCAACGTCGGCATCAGCGGCTCGGGCATCGAAGAGATGTTCTCTCCGGCGGTCGCGGCCCTGACGCAGCCGCTCATCACGACCAACAACTCGGGCTTCCTGCGTGAAGACGCTGCGCTCTCGGTGCTCGCGTTCACCGACGCCTCGGAGCAGAGCCCGCAGCCGACGGCCGACTACCTGCGCCGGCTGCTGGCCGTGAAGGGGCAGCGCCGCCGCAACCAGTTCTCGTTCAGCTTCGTCGGGCCCACGCTGCCCGCTGCGAGCCGCCCCGTGGGCTGCTCGTACGACGGCAACGCGCCCGACGCGCGGCAGATCGAGATGACGTCGAGCACCGGCGGCATCACCTCTGAAATCTGCAACGTGGCCAACACGCAGGCGTGGCGCACCGAAGCGACGCGCGTGGGTCAGGCCGTCTTCGGCGCGCGCGGCACGTGGTTCCTCACCTCGCGGCCCGCGCCTGCGACGGCGGCGAGCGTCACCGTCAGCATCAACGGCACGACGGTGCCCGAGATGGCCGCTCCCAACCTGCGCAACTGGAGCTACGACGGCATGCGCAACGCGGTCATCTTCGAGGCGCGCTCACTGCCCGCGCCGGGGCAGACGGTGGGCTTCGACTACGCCGTCGCGTGCATGCCCTGACGAAACGCGTCTGACACGCCAGCCCGCACGCGGTTCGATGAACACGTGCGGGGCCTCACGCTCGCCAAGCAGCGGCGTGATGAGCCGCGACGCCACCGCGTAGGCAGCGCTGCGGCTCCGCCAGGTGTTCGTGCACGCCGCGCTCTTCGTCAGCGAAGAAGGGCTCAACGCGCGCTTCTCGCACTCCATCGATGGGCATGACGACGCGCAGCGACTCTTTGCGCCACTCATCGCGACCGAACTCTGGTGGTGGCGACGGTGGAAGCCGCAAGCAGCGGTTCGGCGCATCTCGTGAGGCTCGCGGTCGCGCAGCCGCGAGAAGAGCCTCCCGTCCGACGATTGCGCGCAGCTCAGCGCTCACGAGGCTTGAGCGTATGGCCCCGCTCCGCAGGCAGCTTCTGCGCGCGCTGCGCCGCTTCGAGCAGCTTCGAGTTCGCCTCGGCCTCGGACGGCGTGAGGTCTGCGAGCTCACGCACCCGCTGCTCGGCCAGCCACTCGCTCGCGCCGTCGTCGACGATGGCCGATGCGACGCACGCTCCGAGGAAGACGACGACCGAGCCGATGAGCACCGAGGCGGCGATGGTGCGGTCTCGTGTCTTGTTGTCAGCGGCGTACTGCTGCGCGCGCTCGGCGGCCGTCTGCAACCCCGCGAGCGAAGGGTCGGTCACCGTCGCGGCGCTCTGCGTCGGCTGAAGCTGGGAGCCCAGCAACACGACGCCACCGATGCCTGCCGCGATGCCGGCAATCGTGCCGCCCACTTCCCGAAACCGCGCGCCGAGCTTCGCCTGTCGCTCCGCCTTCGCGATGGCGTCCTGACTGGTGGCGAGGCCGAGCGGCGGCGGGCGTGTCGTGGCGCACGCCGAGCACACCAGACCGAGAGCCAGCCACCGGCGCATCGAGGTGCATCTCATCACGGCCGCGCCCGCTCTTGATTGCGCACCGCGACACCGCTCGACGCGCGTGCGCCCCAGAACGTGCAGCTACACTGCGCCGCCGTGAGTCGCCCACGCGCACGGCCCCGGTTCTCGTTCGAAGTGTCGCTGCCCGCCGACGACGTGAGCGCGAAGGTGAAGGCCGCGGTCGCGCAGGGCCACGAGAAGGTCGCTGGTTCGATTCACCCACGCACGCTCGCGCTGTGGATTCGCAAACCCCACGAGCACTTCTGGTCGCCACACCTCGACGCGCAGTTGTCGGAGCTGCCGGAAGGGCGCACCCGCATCGACGGCTTCTTCGCGCCGCACCCGCAAATCTGGACGGCCTTCGTCGCGGTGCAATTGTTGTTCGGCCTGCTCTCCATCGCGGCGGGCATTCTGCTCATCAGTCAGGTGACGTTGAACGGGCGCGTACTCGAGGCGGCGCTGCTGCTCATGGCCATGCTCGTGGGTGGCGGGCTCGCATACGGCGCGGCGTACATCGGGCAGGGCATCGGCTCGGAGCAGATGTACGAGCTGCGCTCCTTCCTCGACCACGCGCTCAGCGATGCAGCTCGAGCAGCGGGCCGGTGAGGTCGAGCACCTCGCCACTGCTCGACGTCGCGCGCGTGGTACCGAAGCTGGTGTCTCGCTGTCCCATCGCCTGCAGCAGGCTGACGAAGAGCTTGTTGTGCGAAGGCCCGATGCGCGGCCACTCCGAAGGGTTTCCGGTGACGGGGTTGTCGTGCAGCTCGGGGTAGCGCACGTACCGGCCCTGCTTGAAGAACCCGCTCGCGCTGCCAGCGACCACCGTGAAGGCGTCGTTGTGCCGATGCGTCGGCGTGCCCAGCTCGGTGAGCCACACCACCGCGGTGTGGTCGAGCAGCGTGCCATCGCCTTCCGAAACCGCGTCGAGCTCTGACAAGAGAAACGCGAAGTGCTGCGCGTACCAGACGTTGAGGTCGGCCATCGCGCGCTCGGCGAGCGGCGTGTACGTCTGGCCGCACGAGGTCGCGCCATTCACCGAGGCGTGGGCGTACGAGGCGTGAACGTCGGCGTTGGCCGGGTACCCGAACTCGGGGCACGGCGGCACGGGCGCCGCGTACGTCACCACCCGCGTCAGGTCGCACGCGAAGGCCATGCGCACCAGCCGCATGAACTGCCGCGTGAGGTGCCCAGAGGTGTCGAGCGTCGGCAGACACTGCGGCTGCTCGAGCTGCATCGACAACGACAGCTCGAGGTCACGCACCAGGGCGCGATGCGCCTCGAGCTTGAGCCTCCCTTCACGACCGAGCGTCGAGGCGACCAGCCGGTACTCCTCGGCGACCGAATCGAGCATCGAGAGCCGCGCGAGCTTCAGCTTCTCGCTGCGAAGGTCTGGCGGAGGCTGTGCACCGACGAGGTCGGCGAACGCGGCGGTGGGGCTCTTCACGAGCGGCGTCGGCTGCGAGGCCCCGAGGAACGAGAA
>JAACJQ010000050.1 GCA_016879935.1 Archangiaceae bacterium
GACGACGTAGCCGAGCACCACCGGCAGCCGGAGCGCCTGGCAAAGGAGCGTCGTCACGGCGCCGACGCCGAGCACCGTCGCGAGCGCAGAGAGAAAGTCGTGCGCGGTCATGCGCCTTCAATGACGACTTCGGCGCTGCGAGGCGAGTCCGATTGCGAAGAATTCGCCCGCAGCCACGCGAGCGCGATGCCGCTGGTGACCGAGACGTTCAACGAGTCCCACGTGCCGGTCATCGGAATGCGCGCCGTCACGCAGCGCTTCAGCGTCGCCTCCGACAGACCCGGGCCTTCTGCTCCGAGGAGGAACGCGACGCGCGACGACTTCGGCCGCTGCTGGCCTCCGATGATCAGCTCGCCGCGCGGAGAGAGCGCGAGCACTTCGTAGCCGCGCGCGACCAGCAGCTCGATCATCGCCGCCTCGTTCGGCACCTGCGCGAAAGGAACATGCAGCGTGCCGCCGCTCGAGACGCGAATCGCCTTTCGGTACAGCGGGTCGCACGTCGCTTCGTCGTACAGCACGCCGTCGACGCCGAACGCTGCTGCATTGCGGAAGATGCCGCCGACATTGTCGTGGTTCGTCACGCCGCACAGGCCGAGCACCAGGCTCGACTCCGCGGTCAGCACTTCGTCGACCGTTCGCTCGCGGCCACGCGTTCCCACCGCCAGCACGCCGCGATGGAACGGCATGCCGACGATGCGCTCCATGAGGGCCTGTGACGCGACGTACACGGGAATCGACTCGGGCAGCGTTCCCGCCAGGTGCTGCGCGCGGTTCTTCGAGAGCAACAACGCCTGCGTCGCGAAGTGCTTGTTGCCGAGCAGCACCGGCAGCACGACCTCACCTTCGACGATGAACGAGCCGGCGTCTCGCAGCTCGCGGTCACGAATCGAACGAAACGCCTCGATGCGCGGGTCTTCTTCCGACTCGATGTCGATGAACGGCACGAGGCCACCCTACGCTCAGGGTTGCTCCATCACCACGAGCGCGTACTCGCCGCTCTTCTCGCTGCCCGCCGAGACGAACGTGTCGAGCGAGAGGAAATACGTGCCCGGCATGAGCGCCATGGTGATGGTCTTGTCGTTGCGGTTCAGACAGTTCGCGGCGGCGACGCTGCCTCGCAGCAGATGAATGTCGATGTCGGAAGTCCCGAGCGAGATCACCGTCGCGCGAATCGTCATCGAGCGGTTGACGTCGAGCCGGTAGATGACCTCGGGGCCGCCTTCGTTCGCCGTCGAGCAGGCGCCGTAGCTCGCGATGGACCGCGCGCCATCACGTTGCGTGTCGCGCACGTCGACGAAGGGCAGGGTGTCGATGACGAGCGGGTCGGTCGAGAGCCCGCTCCCGAAGCGCAGGGTGGCGGTCGTGTCTGGAGCCGTTCGCTGCGTCACCGCGTTTCGTGCGCGCGCGAGGCCTTCGAGCGTGACGAGGTTTCTGACGTTGTGGCCGTAGCGCAGGCCCGCCGAGGTGAGCAGACAGCCTCGCCCGCTGCCCGAGGGCACGTAGACGTTCAGGTGCAGACCATCGACGGTGGTGATGCCGTGGTTCGGCAGCGGCAGCAGCTCCCGGTTCAGGTCGACGTACGGAATGCCTCGCGCCTGCGCCAGCGCGCGCGTGACGCCGTTGTACCAGGGCACCTGCGCGTCGGCGGTCATCGAGTCGTCGCGCGGTGGAATCGAAGTGACGATGGGCACCACGCCGCGCGCGAGCAGCAGGTCGACGAGCGTGAACATGTTTCGCCCGTACGCATCGAGGTTCATCGATTGAATGTCGTTGGTGCCGTACATCACGGTGGCGAAGCGGGCGTTCGTCGCGGTGAGCTCCTGCTCGACGGGAGAAGGTGAGCCCGCGATCGCGGCCGAGGCGCTCCAGCCGACCACTGCGGAGAGCGTCACGCGATCGAACGGCGTGGTGCTGCCAATGCGCGTCGCCTTGAACGCGTCCAGCGTGGGTTGCAGCGACGTGCGGCCCGAGAGGTCGACGTTGGCTCCGGCGAAACAGGCGAGGTGGTTCGTGTTCACCGTGTTCGAGTCGCCGACCTTCATGAAGGTGTCGTCGTCGTGGCTCGCGCGCGCGGCGATGCGGCGCAGGTTGTCGACGAGCGCGGGCGTCAGCGGAGAGTGCGTCTGATTGAAGGGGTAGACGACGAGGCCACCGTCGGGAGCCGGCGTTCCCGCGTCGGGAACCATCGTTCCCGCGTCGACCACGACTCCAGCGTCAACAAGCACGGTGCCAGCGTCGATCCGGCCGGCGTCGACCTCAACGCCAGCGTCGATGCCTGCGTCGGACTCGATGACGACGACTCCGCTGTCGACGTCTTCGACGACGACCGCGCCGTCAGGCAACGAGACCGGCGGCGGACCACACGCGACGAACAGCAGCCCGGCGATGACGACGAGACGCACGCGGTCTTCATGCTCCAGGTGCGCGCGCGGCGAAATGGGGTGCGCCATCACCGTCACTCCCGCGCGTCAGGCCGGCGAACCGGGTGACCGACGGGGCACGGGTACTTGCCGATGACGAGTCGCACGCCGTCTTCAGCGGTGATCAGCCGATGTTCGTCGAGCGTGCGCGTGATGACGCAGCCGCAGACCAGCTCGAACTCGACGTTCGTTCTTCCATCGGAGCGCGCCGTCTCACGGAGAATCCTGGTGGCAGCGTGAATCGTCACCCGCCGAGTGTTGCACGGCTCAGGCACGCTGACCGGAACTGCCATGTCTCTCGAATGCGGGACTCCCCCCTGGGCAAACGACCCGAACTCAGTCCCACGAAGATGGATGACCTGATCCACACGCGCGCCGAGCCTCTCACCGTCATCTGGACACTGTGCCCCTGGCTCGAGAACGCCAGATGATTCCTCCAGACAAATGCCGCGCAAAATGGCCCGCTCCGGATACGTCAGGTATTCGAGGCTTCATGCGCGCTCTGGTCGTGACCGCTCTGGTGTTGTCTTTTGAATTGGCCTGTAGCCCTCCGGTTCAAACGCCACGCTGCTCCGTCGAAACCTGCAGCGGGTGCTGCGATTCGAGTGGAGCGTGTCAGGCAGGCGTGAGCGGCGAAGCTTGTGGCTTACGTGGAGCCAGTTGCACGTCGTGCCAGGGAGCGCAGATGTGCGTCCTTGGCGCCTGCGTGAGCTTCACTGGCTCTGGCGGCGGTTCCGCGTCAGCCGGTGGTTCCGCGTCAGCGGGCGGTTCCGCGTCAGGCGGTGGTTCCGCGTCAGCGGGTGGTTCTGCGTCAGCGGGTGGTTCTGCGTCAGCGGGTGGTACCGCGTCAGCGGGTGGTTCCGCGTCAGCGGGTGGTTCCGCGTCAGCGGGTGGTTCTGCCTCTGCCGGCGGCTCCGCGATGGCCGGTGGTTCTGGCGGGGGAACCATGCAGGGCACCTGTGCGGGTTCGCTCGCTGCCTGCGGCACGATGTGCCTCGATCTCCAGACCGACCCCAACAACTGCGGGCGCTGTGGCCAGACCTGCTCCGGAGCGCAGGTCTGCATCAACGGCACCTGCGCGGTGCTTCCCTCCGACTGCACGCAACCCGGGGCCACCTGTGGAGCGGGCTTCTTCTGCGACCCCATCGCGCGCAGTTGTCGTATCGGCTGTCGCCTCAACACCGACTGCCCCACCGGAGCCACCTGCAACGCCGCAATGAACCAGTGCAGCTGTCCCAGCGCGCAGCACACCTGCGGCCAGACGTGCGTCTCCGACACGGCCGTCACCTCATGCGGCACCTCGTGCAACGCGTGCCCACCACCGCCCGCAAACGCGGTCGCCAACACCTGCGCTCAGGGCTCATGTTCGTTCACCTGCAACCCCGGCTTCACCCAGCAGGGCAACGCCTGTGTCGACATCGACGAGTGCCTCACCAACAACGGTGGCTGCTCGGCCAACGCGATGTGCACCAACA
>JAACJQ010000333.1 GCA_016879935.1 Archangiaceae bacterium
AGATCGAGCCCCTGAATCGTCGTGGTGCCTTCGTGAATGGTGTTGAGCTTCTGATCTCGCAGCCACGACTCGGGCAGGTATTCGCTCGAGTAGCCGTAGCCACCGTGCAGCTGCAGCGCGAGCGCGTTGGCCTCGAAGCCCTTCTCGGCGGGGAACGTCTTGGCGATGGGCGTGAGCAGATCGAGCAGCAGCTTCGACTCGGCGCGCGTCTCGTCGTCGGTCGCGTGTTCTGAGAGATCGGCGAACTTCGCTGCGAGCCCGATGATGGCGAGGCTGCCTTCGACGATGGCCTTCTGGCGCAGCAGCATGCGGCGCGCGTCAGGGTGCTCGGTCAGCGGAACGGGTGGTGTCGTCGCATCGCTCACGCCGAGCGGGCGGCCCTGCTTGCGCTCCCGCGAGTAGGCGAGCGACTCGTGAAACGCGACTGACGCCGTGGCCGCTGCGTTCACGCCAACCATGAGCCGCGCTTCGTTCATCATCTGGAACATGCACTTGAGCCCCTGATGCGCGGGGCCGACGAGCCAGCCGTGGCAGTCGCCGTCGTCGCCGAACGAGAGCGCGAGGCTGGGGAGGCCCTTCCAACCAATCTTGTGGATGACGCCCGCCACGGTGACGTCGTTGTCGACCAGCGCGCCGTTCTCGCTTCGCTTCTTCGGCACCGCGAACAACGAGATGCCCTTCGTGCCGGCCGGAGCGCCATCGATGCGCGCGAGCACCAGGTGCACGATGTTCTCGGTGACGTCCTGATCTCCTCCTGAGATGAAGATCTTGCTGCCTTTCAGCAGGTAGCGATCGCCCTTCGGCGTGGCGGTCGACTTCACGTCGGCGAGGCTCGAGCCGGCCTGCGGTTCGGTCAGCGCCATCGTGCCGGTCCACCGGCCTTCGTACATCGCCGAGAGGAACATCGACTTCACCGCGTCGGAGCCGAAGGTCTCGATGAGGTGCGCCGCGCCGGTGGTGAGGCCCGCGTAGCCGTACGCCGAGAGGTTTCCTGCCATGAGGTACGCGTGCGAGAGCGTCGCCACGGTCAGCGGGAGTTGCTGACCGCCGACGGCTGCAGGCCGTGACGCCGACAACACGCCGAGGTCGACGAGCTCTCTCCAGCACTGCTTCATCGTCGGGTGCACGAAGACGCGCCCGTTCTCGAACCGCGGCGGAGCGTCATCCATCGGCTTGTACGTCGGCCACAACACCTCCCGTGCGACGCGGCGACAGGCAGCGAGCCAGGGCGTGAACGTCGCCCTCGAGTGGTCGGCGAAGTACGGCAGCCGGCACAATGACTCGGCGTCGAGCACGTCGAAGAGGAGGAACTCGATGAAGCGGTCGGAGACGAGCTGGTTCGCCATGGGCACTGGGTATAGCCGCGGCAGTTGCGCTACGTCGTCTTCATGCGCTCGTGGTGGCTCATCGTGTCGGTCCTCGCCGGTGCCTGCGCTCCGCCCAATCAGCCTGGCGTCGACGGAGGCGCGGTAGCCGACGGCGGTTCGACCGATGCGGGTGTTCAGCCCTGCACGCTCATTGGCGACCGGCTGTCGTGCGCGCATCGAACGTTCGAAGTGGCGGTCGCTCAACCGTTGCCACTCACGCGCGTCGTGCACGTCGGGCTTCCCGGTGGCGTCGCTCCCACGAACGGCTGGCCGACGGTGTTTCTCTTTCAGGGCTCGCTCTACAGCGCGCAGCTGTCGTGGAGCGCCGTTCCGTCAGACCCGATCGGCGCCTTCTGGCAGACCTCGACCGTCGCTTCGTTGCTCGACGCCGGCTTCGCGGTGGTGACGCCAGAGGTTCGCTACGGCGGCACGACGTATTGGGACACGAACGTTCCGCAGTGGTCGGTGATGTGGAGCAACGCACCTGATCATCACTTCATGGTCGCGCTACTCGACGGCGTGAGCGCGGGAACGTTCGGGCCCCTCGACGGCGCGAAGCTGTACGCCGGCGGCATCTCGAGCGGTGGCTACATGACGAGCCGCATGGCGCTCTCGTACCCGGGCCGGTTCAAGGCGCTCGCGGTGCACTCCGCGTCATGGGCGACGTGCGGTGGCCCGCTGTGCGTCGTGCCCGATTCTCTGCCGGTCGATCATCCGCCGACGCTGTTCCTCCACGGCGAGGCCGACGCGGTCGTGCCTATCGCGACGATGCGTGCGTACGAGACGAAGCTGGTGGGGCAGGGCGTCGAGGTGAAGACGGTGACGGTGGCTGGCAAAGGCCACGAGTGGCTCGAGGTTGGCGTGACCGAGTTGCCTTCGTTCTTCGCAGCGCACCGCTGAACGCCTCACGCCACGAGCACGATCTTCCCCTCGATGTTCCCCGCCTCGAGGCGCTCGTTCGCCTTGCGGGCCTCGAGCAGCGGCAAGGTGAGCGCGACCTTCGGCGCGATCTGCTTCTGCGCGAGCAGCTCGAACAGCTTCGGCAGGTCTTCACGAAATGGCTCGGGGTCGTTTCGATAGAGCCGTGTAATTCCGTAGAACGTGCCGCGCCGCCCGGTGAGCCGAGACCCGATGAAGCACGCGCCCGCCGAGCGCAGCAGCGCGGGAACGCCCTTCGCGCCCATGAAGCCGTACCAGACGGTCGTTCCCCCAGCGCGTGTCGAACGAACACACTCGCCGGTCTGCGCGCCACCGACGGCATCGAACGCGGCGTCGACGCCTTCCGGTCTCACCGCGTGCACACCGACGTCGAGCGGTGCACCGCGGCCCTCGATGGGCGTCGCTCCGTATCGACGAACGAGCTCGTGCCGCGCCGCCGACGCCGCGCCGATCGCGTGAATGCCCTCGGCCTTCAGCAGATCGAGGAGCGCCTGCCCGACGCCACCGTTCGCCGCGTTCACCAGCGCCCACTGCCCGCGCGACAGCTTCGCCTCGCGGTGGATCATCTGAAACGCCGTCACGTAGTTGAGGATGAGCGAGACCACCTGCACGTCGTCGAGCCCTTCGGGCACCTTCACCCAGTGCTCTGCGCCGCGAACGACGTGCGTCGAATAGCCGCCGTGCACGAGCAGCGCGCAGACGCGGTCGCCTTCCTTCAACGTCGTCACGCCAGCGCCAACGGCGTCGACGATGCCGACCGACTCGTAGCCAGGCACGAACGGAATCTTCGGCGCGTACGGGTAGTTGCCCCGCCGCATCGTCACGTCGGTCGAGCCCACGCCCGTCGCGAGCACCTTCAC